>NZ_LMVE01000133.1:0-70169 GCF_001432185.1 Cylindrospermopsis sp. CR12
ACTGGGTATGGTCTGGTAGGTTGAAAGGTTCCCTAGGGGGAGTTACATTTTGGGTTGAAGGTTGGGACACGGTTGGTAAGAGGGGGTTTTCCCCTCAGCTCAGGGGGATTTAACCTAATTTTAGCAACTTTTTTTAGTTTGGTAATCAGGGGATCTCATTGATCTTCGGGGGTTGGGTTGAGAAAACCCAGCCTACAAAGGGGGCTGAAATGTCTTTATCAAGATTAGAACGGACGATTGCGAAGCACTCCCTAGGAGAGATCCCACGGTGTTCAGATTTTAAAAACTATATATAAAAACTATATATTAATTTTTCTAATCTTTCTGAATCGCATAGCATAAGCTACCAATAAACCATCCTGAATGCTGAGGACTTTTGGCAATTTCCGATTGCATAGTTTCCGTTCTAACTTTTAGGGCGGTAAAAAATTCTTGTAAATTATAGGTTTTGGAACCGTCTTCCTCTCCGGTTCTGGTTTGCCAATCCCATTCTTTCCACCAATTGGGAACCGCTAAGGAAGCAGTAGTTAGATCAAACTGGAGGTTATAAATACCCGGTTCAGATAATTTATCAGGTTGGATAACTGCTGTAAGTTTGGCTTGATTTTCTTTGGGGAGAATTTGCCAATCTTTTAATTCTATGGCTGAAATTATTTCTGAATTGCTATCTACCTCTACAAACTTACGATTAAACCTATCTAACTTTTTACCTTTTACCTGGGCTTGAATCGTACTTGGATCTATCAATAAACTGTATTCTGAATGGAGGAAATTCACGGTATAGTTAATAGTTGAACTCTGCTTTAAGGAAGAATTCAATTTTAGCATTTCCTGGTTGCTCTTGCTAACCGTAACCCCCTCCTTGGCTAGGGCAAAAACTTCAGTAATCCCCTGTGGTAAAGATATGGGTGTCCCATCTAAAACGGAGATTTTATCCAATACATGATCAGGATGAAAGATCATTAAGTTACTGTTATCACTATTTAATAAATCTTGGTTTGTATTGTATTTTTTGAGCTGACTAAAGTAGTGCTTAATATCCCCATAGGGTCCGATAAATAATACATAAAATGGACGAAACTTTGCTGGTTCTTGACCTGTACTATAGTTAAAACTTCTTGGATTGTTACCTTCTAAATAAATCTTACCATCAAATTCACTTTTAATAGCCCAAATTCCTACCGCATAATCGCGATTATCAATATTATAATAAGTGTCATTAATTACTTTATTTAGCTTGGTTACGTCTCCACTATTTTGCTGCAAATCAGTAATAATCACAGTCATTTTTTTCTGCTCCTTTTCTGGGGGAACAATGGCAGCATCTATGGGACTGGAAACTTCTGGAAACTGGTTACTACTGCCATCGTAAAATACGGAACTAATTCCAGAATTGTAGTATTCACTACTAGTAATCTTTTGCATGGGACTACCAATTCGATAATATTCAACTGGTAATTTATCACTTAACTCAAATACATTTCTGATAGATCTAAGAGTCTTAACATAATTGGTTTCTCCACTCTTCACATATCCTAACATGGAACCACTACCATCTAGGTAAATGCTCACACTGAGATTATTTGATTTACTAGTATTAGTATTTTCCACAGGAGTATGGGCAAGTTCGCATTTTAACTTTTCTTCTTTGTTACAAGCCACTATAAAAAGACTAAGTAACAACATAATTAAGCCTTTACGGAAATATACTTTATGTATCATTTCTAACTCCTATTTGTCAAAACTATTTTATTACTAATTCCGTCAGCAATATTATTACTGATTATAAAATAATATTAAGTAACTTTACCACCAGTTGTATTGCAAATCTTAGAGTAGTATGTTAGCATAGGGAAAAATAACCATACTGAGTTTCAACCAAACGAGAACGGGAATATTACAAAAAATAGGGGGGGTTAATGAAGCCGAGGGAAGTGATCAGAATTATTGTACTCACCACAATTGGTGGCATGGCAATGTTTTTAGGGCAAAAGCTAGTTTATGAGAATCAAATTGTACCTATTCAACAAATACCAGTAGACGCTTGGCTGACTAGTAACTATAATACTGCCGCTATGGTCATGTTTCTTGCTTCTATTATTCCAACATTAATTTGGTATATATCAGCAGCTAGGAGTCGATTTAATGATGGATCTGCTACACGTCGATGGATGTTACTGTGGTGGTTATTGGGAATAATACCAATGGTGACCATTGTAGTCGCGGTTTTTTACATTAATCGGAGTAGCGAAGCCCAACATTCACTGATTTTCTTTTTTCTGCTGGATGCCATCTGGCTATACTGGTTACCAACAGCAACCAGCTCCCCAGAAGGGGTAAAATATATTCCACCATTGGCCTTTTTGTTACGTTATAAACTACTGGGAGACTTCATAGACTAATGGAGGACCTCATAAAATAATGGGAGACTGAGGATAGATGTCAAATTATATAATTGGAATTGGTGGTACTGGGGCTAAATCCATTGAAGCAATAATTCAATTAACCTCCATTGGGCTTTTTGGGGAACAATCCCTAAGGTTATTGTTTGTGGATACTGATGAAACCAATGGAAATGTTAACAGGGCTTTAAAGAGTTTAGACATATATAATAAATGTTATAAACTCGGTTTACAAGGTAAACACCCGTGGATGAAAACAGCGATTGAATCCTTTTCACGTCCATGGTCACCATTTGATGATATTGACAATGTTGCCAACAAAAACTTGGCAGTTATTTTTAAATACAATCTGATTAAACAAAATGAACCAGCCCTGGGTAACTTGTTTGATGTACTTTATACATCAAAAGAGCGAGAAGCCAGCTTGGATGTGGGTTTTAGGGGAAGACCCAATATTGGGGCGGCGGTGATGAGCCAGGTGATAAGCCAGGTAAAAATGGATACTAATGATAATGATTTTTGGGGAAATCTGATGCGGCAAATTCAACAGGATGCTGGAGGAGGAAAGCGACCAAAAATCTTTTTATGTGGTTCAATTTTTGGGGGAACAGGAGCTTCAGGACTGCCAACCATTGGCAGATTAATTCATAGTGAATTAGAAACACTAGGAATTAGGGAGAAAGTGGATTTAGGTTGTCTATTTGTCTTGCCTTATTTCAGCTTTACACCTGAAGAGAATGGGGAGGAAGTTTACGCCCGTTCTGAACAGTTTCTTTTAAACACAGAAGCAGCACTCCGTTATTATGGCAGTCGACCTCAAGAATTTGATGTAGTCTATTTATTGGGTAATCAACAATTATCCCCAGTTAAGAACTTTAGCATAGGTAGAAACACTCAATGTAATGATCCTCATTTTATTGAACTTTATGCTGCACTAGCTGGGAGAGAATTTTTATTAACCCCCCCAGCGGCGGAAAAAAAAGTGGTGTTAATGAACCGAGAAAATCAAGGAACCCTAACCTGGGAAGATATTCCAGACATGCAAAAAGTAAAAGCAGAAATGGTGAAAGCCACCCGTTTTGCCTTTGCTTGGTTATCTAATATTGCCCCAGAATTAAAAGAAGCTAGGGACTTGGGCGAAAAGAAATTCAGAATTCGTGTTGGTACGAGTTGGTTTGTGAAATTCTTCCCAGCTCCTAAAGGTATTTCTGGGGGAGGTAACAGGTTAGGCGTTGATTTTAATGATGCCGAACAACAAGAAGCAATGGAAAAAATTACGGATTGGTGTAAGGACTATTTGCGCTGGTTAGAGCATATTCATGAATCATCAGGGGAGAATATCCAATTATTTCACAAGGAGTATATTAAAAATCTGAAAGATGATAATTTGGCAAATCTGATATTTGAACAAGGTGACAGTCGGGGTCAAGATAAAAAATCTCAGGACACAATTCAGAAACTTAAAGAAAGTTTAAAACCCAAGGATATAGATCCTCCGAAATTGGGAACTATTGGTCTAGCTAAGTCCTTGTATCATGTTTGTAGATTAACAGACTGAAAATACTTGATTTAATATAATTCACAAGGTAGGTACTTTAGATATGGCACATTTGTTGTTACCCAAACTCAAAGATGATTGCGATGTGATCTCTGGAAATGCTGGTGTGTGGGATGCCCAAGCACCAACTACCTTTGATAAAGTTGCCACAAGTTTAGATTACAAGGCTCCAGGGGAAATCAAAAATATAAGTTCTGTGCCTACTATTTGGGCCCGTCCTTTATCAGTAGAAATGGCATTACATAATGATAGATATCCTATTAGGGAACAAATTATTGTCCAGTGGCAAGGAATGTTAACAGTTTTAGCTCTAGCTGAAGTGCGGGCATTTCCTATTAAGGCTCAACTTTTAGAATTGGGAGTTAAAAAAGATACAAATCCTTTCGCTCGTTCTCTATATAAGTTGTTACCAGACGACACAAATAGTATTTACCGGTTCAATAATGGTAGAAATCCCTGGGAAGATTTATATATTTTCACCTGGAATAATCGCCCTGTAGGTATGACTTCTCCTAGCACTTTAGTTGTCCCATCAGAAGAAGGTATTTGGGATGGTTTACCTTGGTGGAATAAAATTAAAATGCGATTTGAACCTGTACATGAGTATTTGAATAGGACCGAAAAAGACCAGTTAGTCTTTTGGTTAAACAAGCTCATAGAGGAAATTAATGCCGAGCATCATAATGGGAGACCGGGAGCAGTAAATATAGTAATTGGACTGATAGATGGATTTATTAGAAGTTTGCCAGCACCATTAAGATTGGACTTTCAATTAACCGAAAATGAAACATTTTTTGATGTTTCCTTGAACAGGGGAGCTTTGGGGGTACTAAATTTTCCCGTGAGGGTTGAACCAAGAGATTCTAATGTTCGTGTTGTTCCCAACATCCCGAAACCCAATATTAATCCCTTGTTAATCATCGATAGAGATATAGCTAACAGTTGGAGTGAGCTACCCCAAAATATTTGGGTTCATGAAGGTAGAACCTTAGCCGCTCTGCACCCTGAGGATGTATCAATATGGAATAACGGTAGAAGAGTAGTTTGTCGAAAGTCAGAAGAGCTATTTTTACCCGAATTAAAATTTATCAAACAGGAGGAAATTTTGCCTGGGGCCCTACTTCCCGAAGGTGCCCAATCCCTAAAATTCAGAGGTCAGTCTATTACACCTTTAATTCCCATACATCCAATTTTATTTGATTACTTCACCCCAGAATATTTAGCCACCAAAATTGTTAGGTTTCAGCTCACTAAAAATGCTGGTGGCACACCTTTGGTCAGAGTTACCTTAACCATACCCTTGAGTGGAATGAATGAAGGCCGAATACCTCAAAATTTCCATGTTTACAAAGAATATCCCCTTCTGGAGGAAAACGTCATTCCTGAAGTTCCCATGTTAGAAATATGGCCTGATTTTCAGGTACAGGGATGGAAAGAATACTACGGGTTTTACTATGATGCAGGTGCATTACAAGGGGAACAGACCTTTCAAGTCAGTTTTCCCGGTGCCCAAAAAACCCATGGGTTTCAAGACAAAAATGAGACTTATCAAGTAGTTAAATTAGACGAATTTCCATCCTTTATTGAGTGTAAAGACAAGTATAGAAACATCATTGGTCTGATTTTCTTACCAACACCAAGACCCATCAATCTTGTAGATAGATGGGTGATTGGTGTTGATTTTGGCACATCTTTTACTAATGTCTATGTCAATAAAAATGATGAAAATCATCCTGAACCCTTAGGTCTAGAAAATCTTCACCGTCAAGTTACAGATGTTTCTGATGATACTAGATTACCCGCCCTATTTGAATTTTTCATTCCCGAAAAGTTTATCCCCGAGGATAAACCCTTCCCCCTTTCTACTGTGTTGACAACTAGAGGTAAAACTAATGCTGGGGAAGACAGGAAAATTCCGATTTTTGACGGTCGTATCTATATCCCTAATTTCGCCAAAGAGTTTGCTCCCCAACTACCATGGATAAAAACTAACCTAAAATGGACAAATACTAATCTTAGCGATAATCGGCTTTTTCTGAAACATTTAGCCTTGCACATTACGGCTTTAGCGATTAAGAATGGTGTAGGGGAAATTCAATGGTCTTTATCATTCCCCTCCGCCTTCTCTTCAAGAGAACAGGATCAATATTTTAGACAGTGGGATTCATTAATTAGAGAATTAGCACAAGTCACGGGAATTGTCCATCATTATCCAAAAGAAGATGATCCTAATGCTCCTAATTATTTTAAGACCGAAAGTCTAGCAGTTGGACAATACTTTGCTGGCAAAGAAAAATATCATTTAGTTAGCAGTACCTGTATTGATATGGGTGGTGGGACTTCAGATATTTCCATTTGGCAAGATGATCAACTGCTACATCAGTGTTCTATTTTGTTAGCGGGTAGGGAGTTATTTTCCCAGTTTATAGCAATGAACCCCAACTTTTTGCAAAGATTAGATACAAATATCAAAGATATGAATGAGTGGGGTAAGCTCAAAGGTGCTGCTTTCTATGCTAAACTAGATGTCTGGATGCGTTTAGAAGCAGCTAACTGGCTAGAAAAGAAAAGAGAAAGATTTGAAGAAGATAGGGAATTTCAAGGACTTATACGTCTGATGGCAATTGGCATTTCTGGGTTATACTTCTATGTAGGTCAAATTCTCTCTGCTTTGTCTCAAGAGCAAAAATATTCCGGAAATGAAATCACTTCAGTTTATATTGGTGGTAATGGTTCTCGTTTATTACATTGGTTAGCAGCAGGCGGTAAATTTAAGCCCCGTTCAGAAATAAATGGTTTGTTTAATAAAATGATGAGTATTGCTGCCAAATTGCCAGATGCAAAGCAACCCTTACGTCTGAGTCAAAATCCCAAGGATGAAGCTGCTTGTGGATTGGTTTTACAAGAGAGAAGATTAAGAGGTTTGGGTAACAATGATAGAGATCTTATTGCTGGCGAGAAGTGTACTATTAATGGTCAGAATTTTGATTATCAGGATCGTTTGAATTTCAGGAATTTCAGAAGTGATATTAGTGAATATGAAATCACGTTTGATCAATTGAAGTTATTTTTAGATGCTTTTCATATCAGTTTATCTGAACTAGATATTGAGGATATAAGACCATTGGAAAAATACCAGGTTAAGAAAAATTTAGATGATCCAGATCCGGACTACAATGCACAATTGTGGCGTGAAACAAAAACAGAATTGAGGAACGATATTAATAATATCCGAGGTAGTATTGAAGATATTAGGCAAGAACCACCTTTTATAATCGCATTAAAAGCTCTTTTGAGGGTTCTCGGCAAAGAGTGGGCTGGAAAATTGATACTGTAGCCAGAATCTTAAAACCCTATTGATAACGTCCTGATTTTATTGAGTTTCAGACGTATTCGGGAAAATTGGCAATAGTATTGAAATAACACCAGGGATCATAAGTGGGCAATTTAGTTTGCCCACTCCTTTACCCAAAGGTTATCATTTATGTAATTTGGAGGTTTAAAGATGGAAGATTGTCCCGTATGTGGATATAAATATAATAGAAATACAGAAACAAGTGAGTTTTGTCCAAAATGTGGTTGGCATTTGTTTCTAGATCCATTACCCCATGATGTTGATTGCATGGAACCAGCACCAGTTGCAGCGCAAATACTAAACTGGGCTAAAACTACCTGGAAAAAATTAGAGTTGTTGGAAAAAAATCCACTTTTAGAGCCAACAAATTATTCATTACTGGCCAAAAAAGTAGAGGAGATTCAGAATAATACTAGTAATTTACCAGAAATCTTGAGTATTTTACGGGAAATAAACGAAAAAATCCAAGAAAACTACTCTCTCAGTGATCAAACACAAATAGTATCAAATACACTTGGAGATTATAAGCAGGATGAACAAGTAAGTAACTATTCTCTCAGTGATCAAACACAAATAGTATCAAATACACCTGGAGATTATAAGCAGGATGAACAAGTAAGTAACTATTCTCTCAGTGATCAAACACAAATAGTATCAAATACACCTGGAGATTATAAACAAGATGAACAAGTAAGTAACTATGAAATTGATGACCCAGAAATAAATAGAGAAATAAATAGTTTGGTGGAGAATTATAATAATCACGGGGAATTTCCGGATAAGATAGATGTTTGTGAAACGGAAGAAAGCAGATCTCGTCGTTGTTCTGGTGGCAAAGATCCAACGGTTTTTGAGGCGAATTACAGGGGTAGGGGGGACTATTGGATTATTGCTGATCAATATCTAGTGCCAAAACATAAGTATAAGATTAATCAGCATAGTTATAAAACTATATCAGTGTTATTTGATTGTCGGAATTATGATGGCAATGCTCATGCAAGTTTAGATGATATGATCTTAGTTAAACCTGCTAAGGTTATCCCTATTCCTAATCAACAAAAATGGCAATTACAAGACACTGGAATCTTAGAGTTTAAAACCCAAACATAAAAATGACAAAACTTTATAAAAAAATATGAATAAACTTATGAAGCACCACTTTTATCTGACACTCACATTATCTAGTATATTGCTCTTGGTTTCTCCCGTTCGTGCTGTGGATGATCTGGTGCAAGATCTACCACCAGGTAATATAAATAATATTGCCATAGGTGTCAGTCAGCAACAGAATATCCTAGAAAAATTTACAGGTTTAAAAAATGCGGTAAGATCCTTTAATCGGAATTTAAAGAATTTTGTTCAAGATAAAAAAGATACTGGAAATTTGAACTCTCGTGCGGTTCTTGCCCAAATTAATCAGCTAAAGCAAGAGATTTCTACCTTATCTCAAACCCCGGTTGCTAGGAGTAGTGCTATCCTTAAAGAACTTGAGCGTGCTACCAAATACTTGGAAAATGGATTAGAACCGAAAGGAGTAACTGGAATACAAAAATATTTGGGGTTTTTTGCCAAAAAAAAAGTAAACAAAAAATATTATGGAAACTTTGGCAAAACAACACAGGAAGAAATAGAGAAATTTACTAATGCAAAAATTCAACAGTTAGAAAAGGAGATTACAACCATTCAATCTTTGACTGGTAAAACTGGGACAAAATCGGTAGCAGTATTAAGTACTAACAGTATTAGTAATATCCCAAGTTCCTCCACTAAAGTGGATCCTAAGTCAAATAATCCTAAGTTAAATAATAATGAACCCAATAATAATGCGAAAGAACTCGCAGCACTCAAAAGTAGATTAGATAGAATGGAGAAAACAGCAATAATCATAGGTTTGATATTTCTGATCGGTATTGTTGTTTGTATATATGTATTGTCTCAAATCATAGGAAATCCAGAAATGATCAAACGACTTAACAAGCTTGATCAATCTAATAATAATAGTATGAAAAAGTTCAAAGATTTAGAAACCCGGTTAGGGGTGATAGGAGATGATCAAAAAACTTTAATTGAGAAAATCAATAACTTAAGCAACTTAGATAGGTTTAATGGTGAGCAAGTTTCAATTTCCGAACCTCCTAAACTACCAGTAGATAAACGTTATCAATCACAAAAATTACCATTCACACCCAATAATTTGGAAAATCCTATTATTGTACTCTATAACAACAAGGCTAATGCGCTAATTGATAGAGCAATTCCAGTGTCGGAGGCTAAACTTACAGCTTATGATCGTCGTTTGGGTCGTTATACTCAACCTGTTTTAGAGGAAACTAGACGGGGTAATTATTGGGTTATTATCGAAGGTGCTATGAACTATCTTGTTCCTAAATTTGACATCAGAATTAATAGTCATAATTATAGTACTATATCTCTGTTTTTTGAGTGTTTTAAATATGATCACAAGAGCATAAATGATTTTAAGGATTTTAGACTGATTAGTCCAGCAATAGTTTCCGCAACTGGTAACAAATGGGAGTTAGTTGAACGGGGAGAGTTGGAATTTTAACCCATGTTCTAATTTAAATGGTTAATAAAGATAGAAAACTACTATTTGTTATACCCTCTATATATAAACCCAAACATAAAAATGACAAATATTGAACTAACTTATGAAGTACCGTTTGAAGTACTATTTTTACCTCACCCTCACATTATCTAGCATATTACTGTTGTTTCCCCATGTTCGTGCTGCGGATAATTGGGTGGAATATTTTGACCTAAAGCAGGGGATTTCTACTTTAAGTAGTAAGATTATTAATAGTAATACTCCAGCACCCGAACCCTTACCCACTAAGGTAGATCCTAAGCCAAATAATAATGGGAAGGAACTTGCGGAAATTAAAAGTAGATTAGATGAAATGGAAAAAGTCATAATAATGGTAGCTGTGCTATGTTGTGGTGGTATTTTTATTTGTTTATTTGTATTATTTCAACTCATAGAAAATCCAAGTTTGATTAAAGACTTTGACATAATTTATCGCTACCATAAGAGTAGTGTGATAAGACTCGATGCTTTGGAAAATCAATTAGATGTGGTACTAATTAAACAAAAAACTTTAATTGACATAATCAGTAACTTAACTAACTCAGATAAGTCCGATGGTGAGCAAGTCCCCCCAATTCCTCAGCAAATCCCACAAGAAATTCCTCAACCATATCAAACACCAAAATTAGGACCCAATATTTTTGATAATCCTATAGTAGCACTGTATAATGGCAAGGTTAAGTTGCTAGCTAATATGGTAATTAGAGCATCAGAGGTTAAACTTACAGCTCGTGAACGTCGTTCTGGTCGTTATACTAGGCCTGTTTTAGAAGAAAACAGACAGGGTAATTATTGGATTATCAATCAACGAAATATGATCTATCTTGTTCCTAAATTTAACATGAGAATTACTAGTCGTAATTATGATGCTATATCTGTGTTTTTTGAGTGTATTAAGTATGATCCTAATAGTAGGAAAAGTTTTAAATTGATTAATCCAGCAATCGTTTTCTTAAAGGGTAGTAAATGGGAGTTATTTCAACGGGGAGAGTTAGAATTTTAACCTATAAGTGGGTGGGTGCTAAATATAAGATGAACCTAGGTTGGGTTGAAGTATGAAACCCAACGCCCGCACGGGTTTCGTTCCTCAACCCATCCTGAAAATAATTGTGCCTCCCTACCTATATTAGTTTTGTGGTAATTTAGTGGTAATTTAAATAAGTGGAGTTGGAAAATGGTTAATTCAGATGATATCCTCGCTAGAATTGAAAAGATAGAAAGCTACCTATCTGCAGCTGATGCAAGAAACAATGGCCCGGTCATGGTCACTGGTGCTTTTAATACCGAAAAAATTATTCCCGTAAATATCTCGGAAGAGGAAATAATAGAAGTTTATAATGAGGTACCCGGGGTTTTACTCAGAAACTCAATTGTTACAGGGTTAACTGAGGTAAGTTATAGGGAATATAGTGGAGACCAGCCAATTATTTTGCAACCCGATGACTATGGTAAGTATTGGTTAATTGTCTCCGATGAAGATAACATTTTTGTTATACCCTCTATTGAGGTCAAGTCTTATATTTATAGACTAAAAAGCATGGCTAAAGTATTTGATTTTCAGGGTGATAGTCCCTCTACAGATAATTATTATTTATTAATTAAACCTGCAAGATTTCAGGTTTTACCCAGTGGAAGGGAATGGAAACTGGAGGAAAAGGGTGTTTTAGAGTTTACTAATCGTGCTGGAAAGGGTTCACTGGCTAAATCTTTGCATAAGTCTATACAGAATAATCAGACAAATACTAATTTGGAAATCTCGAAAATTCATCAAGAGTTAAATGAGATAAAATCTCAATTAAAACAGGTTACTCCCCAGGTAGATTCCCAACTCCCTATATCGGAAATCAGAGACAATCAAGCAAATACCAATTTGGAAATCCTGAAAATTAACCGACAATTAAATGAGATAAAATCTCAATTAGAACAGGTTATCCCCCAGGTAGATTCCCAACTCCCTATATCGGAAATCAGAGACAATCAAGCAAATACCAATTTGGAAATCCTGAAAATTAACCGACAATTAAATGATAATATTAATTCCCATTTAGAGCAGTTGGAGTCTCAAGTAAGTAAAATCTCACTTCTGAGAGATTATGTTTATCTTCAAATAGATTTACTCAAGGTACGCTTAGAATCTTTAGAGAGCAGGTCAAGTAGAGATTAACTAGAGTATTAAGTCTTCACGGATTAAAATAGCCATTATATACTACTATGGGGATTTTTAATCCTGTCCACTCAACAATTTCTTCCATGAAACCACAATTGCTTGTTTATGTCCCACCCCATCCCTTAATTAAACACTGGCTGTCTGTAGCTCGTGAAGCAGCTACCCCTTCAGTGCTATTCCGCTCTGCTATTACCGAATTAGGAAGGTGGTTAACCTATGAAGCCACTAGAGAATGGCTACCTACTCAAGAAAGCGTAGTTCAAACACCTTTAGCTCCATGCTCAGCTACTTTTATCAATTCACAAGTACCCTTAGCAGCTGTCCCCGTTCTCCGTGGGGGATTGGGTTTATGGGAAGGAGCACAAACTGTGTTACCCTTAGCTAGTGTTTATCATTTGGGATTAACCCGAGATGAAAAAACCCTGGAACCATCCTGTTATCTCAATAAGTTACCGGAAAAATTTGCCCCCGACACTAGGGTCTTAATTGTCGATCCTATGTTGGCCACAGGAGGATCTATAATGGCAACAATGGCAGAATTGACACAAAGAGGTGTGGAACCAGCATTAACTCGAATTGTTTGTGTAATCGCGGCAAAACCTGCTTTGCAAAGACTAAATGCTGCTTATCCTCAATTGGTCGTCTACAGTGCCACTATTGATGAAAATCTAGATGACCAAGGATTCATTGTGCCGGGACTAGGAGATGCAGGCGATCGCATTTTTGGTACTTAAAAGCTACCATATTAGCTACTACTTATTGAAGGCGGTGAAAGTATGAGTCAGAAAGATGGGTTTGGCAGTGGGTTTCTACTGGGGACAATTGTTGGAGGTGTGGTAGGTGGCATTTTGGGCACGGTATTAGCATCGAGAAGGGAAAGAGCAGAAACGGAGGATGGAGGTAACAGTGATGATTTAGAAATGGGTAAAGGTGGGACGAGAAGAAAACAGATGAAATCAGCAGTTAGTCAAGATCTCGCCATGGAAACAGCAAGGCGGTCTCTAGAAGACAAAATTGCCCAGCTCAATGCTACAATTGATGATGTGCGAGAACAATTAAACAGTGTTAATAGTAGTTCCCCTGGTTCTTCTCAATCCTCGTTAATTCAGGAATAATCATCTAAGGTAGAAACCTCTCCTAACTATGTATTTACTTTTCCAAACTTTAGCCTCCTTTGTGGAAATTTATAGCTACGTGCTAATTGTCAGAGTTCTGCTAACCTGGTTCCCACAAATTAACTGGTACAATCAGCCATTTGCTGCATTAAGTCAGGTTAGTGACCCCTATCTCAATCTGTTCCGCAATATCATTCCTTCCCTGGGAGGTATTGATATTTCGCCTATTTTGGCCTTCTTGGTGCTTAATATAGTCTCCAGTTTGTTGGAGAACCTTAGTAGTGCAACTTCTTTAGGGGGATTTTAGACCTAAGTAGGGAGGCACAATTATTTGTAGGATGGGTCGAGGAACGAGACCCATGCAGGCGTTGGGTTTCATACTTCAACCCAACCTACGTTCACCTTATATTTATACTTACACTCGGAAAACTAGGAAATACCTTGAGAACTTTCTTCGGAAAACTAGGAAATACCTTGAGAACTTTCTAGCGAATCCCTTTACCTGTGGGTATGAGTTAAACAGGTATTAGTATCTATTTTCGGATCATGGCGCTAAATCCTGATGCTTTAAACTGTTTCAACTTGAGTGGAGTTGGTTGATTAGCTGGTACGGAAATTCTTAACTCAAAATTACTGATACCGGGTGGTACTTGGGCAATTGACCCCAAGCGGGAGCGATTTTGTAAGATGGGGTCATTATTCGCATCATAGATTCTACCATATACGTCAGCATCATAAACAGTTTTGTAAGTGCCATTTTGTGCCTTACCTGTGATGATAAAACAGTTAGCGAATCTGGAACTACCACTGACTACAGCACCTTGAGCTAGGTCTGAAGGACAATCTTGATAGGATAAATCGAATAGTTTAATACTAGTTAATGCTAAAGCTGATGGAGTAATTATCAATCCAAGAAAACTAGTTAAACAAACAAAAAAGACTAGGATAACTGATTTTAAACGCATAAACACACCTTGTATAAATCACTATTACTCACTCTTTAACTTTAGTGCTTCCGTCGTTGACACTCCCTCACCTTGAGAACCAAAATAGGATATAGTCAGAGCAGCTTCACCTCTGGTCACAGCTTTTTTAGGCTGAAATAGGGTTGTATATCCAAAAACCCTTCTAATATTTGATTGTTCCCCATTTTGAAAGTCAGCTAGGACTGGTCTAAGAGCTTTTAGGTCAATCTTTGCTGTATCCTGAAAGCCCCAGGTTTGCTTGACCGCTTCCGTACTAGCATTGGGGAGAGATTGACGAGTGTCTAAGGGAACTTTCCACATTAGGAGGTTTTCCCTGGTTAGAGGTGCATCGGGACGAAACAAGAGTTCCGTTGCATCTCCTGAGAGAGGACTGGCAATTAGTCCAGCTTCTGCTAAACCCTGAATAAAGGGAAAATCAACATCAGTGGGTGGAACATCTTTAAAGATGGGTTGGGAACCTGGGGATGGTAAACGGATTTTTTTAGCCTGCTTATTAGCATAGATCACATTGTTACCAGTTACTAACCATCTAGCAAACTCTCGACGTGTAATTATTTTGTTGGGTTCCAGTTTTTGTGGTTGCCCAGAATAGTTTTTAGTCTGTTGATTATTCCCCAGCACTTTATTATCTATGGACAAAACTCCCAACTTGCCTAAATCCTCAATTGGTTTTCTCCATTCTAATGGTACTTGTGGTAAATCGGTAAATTCCAGAGGATGGAAATTTTGATTGTAGTCAATTTGCGCTGTAGATTGTTGAGTGGTGTTGGTTGAATCAGTTATGGTCGGGGATGGCTCAGGTTGAGACGTTATAGTGGCTCCTAAATCAGTGTTGTTTAAGTTGTTATTCAACTGATATTCAATTGTTAATTCAGTGGAGCTTCCAGGTTGATTTGCACTGGTACTAGTGACCGTTGTAGGTTTAACAGTCACCTTCAATAATAGATCGGTTTTTCGAGCTTCAAAAATCCCATCTCCATCACTTCCTGGCTTTTGTAAAATTTGCCAGTTCTCTGTTTGCAGTTTACTAGCATAAAAACTGGCAATCATATTACTGGGATCAGAGCTTTCCCAGCGAGTTATTGAGTATTGTGAGTTATTTTGTGCCAGTTCAACTTCTATTAACTTAGCATTAGAATATAAGGGAATTATTTTAGGAAAATCACTAGGTAAACCAACAACAGGTGTCGGGGGTGTTTGTTGCTGCTGAGGAACACCAAAAAGTCCCGATCTCTCCTGTA
Source organism: Cylindrospermopsis sp. CR12 (assembly GCF_001432185.1). Taxonomy (NCBI): domain Bacteria; kingdom Bacillati; phylum Cyanobacteriota; class Cyanophyceae; order Nostocales; family Aphanizomenonaceae; genus Cylindrospermopsis; species Cylindrospermopsis sp. CR12. The sequence goes on from NZ_LMVE01000133.1 coordinate 15,430, forward strand.
GTCGCGAGTCCGCAGCCAAATTACGTTCCCAGTTTTTAGCACCGGGTGCGTTAGCACAGGCTGTTAAGGTAGATAGCGAAACAGCTATACTAATAAAAGTAGTGGAAAGTTTATAAATAACCACAGAAAATCACAAGTATGTTTAATATTAACTACTAGACTAGCATTCCTTAACTTACTCCTTACAACACCATCCCCGACCATAAATTTTAACTTATGGAATTTATGGACATCTGGAGTGCTAAACTAGAGATGAACAAAATAACTAGTCTAACTTAAACAATTCTACCCAAGTAACTCAGTATTTTACTATTTCTCAGGCGTTGCCAGGTTGTTACCAGTGCTGAAACAAGATTACATGGAAGTTTCCCAGGATCAGCCTATTCATTTTGAGGCTCCACTCCAACTGTTGCTCTTTGTTGATGGAAGACCCAAGTCTCGCCAACAAGTGCAACGAATATGCGCGTACCTACAAGATCTGGAAGTAGACTATAGTTTTGATCTGCAAATCATTGATGTCGGGCAAGAACCCTATTTAGCAGAACATTTCAGACTGGTTGCAACACCAGCTTTAGTCAAAATCCATCCAGAACCGCAACAAACTTTGGCTGGAAGTAATATCATTGCCCAATTACAAAATTGGTGGCCACGGTGGCAAACTGCCATAGATACATCTCTAGCTTTACAGAAAGACTTACACGAACTTCCAGAACCAGATATTTCTATGATTCACCCCCCATCTACTATACATTCTGTGGCCCTTTCTGCTGAGCTAATTAAGTTGTCAGACCAGATTTTTTACCTCAATCAGGAAAAAGCAAAACTTCAAGAACAGTTACAATTTAAGGAACGTATCATAGCCATGCTGGCTCATGACCTTCGTAACCCTTTAACTGCTGCTGCCATAGCTATAGACACTCTTCAATCTGATTATAATTCCGATTTGGGTCAGTTTCAACGCCTAAAACCAAACTTGACGGAAAATTTACTCAAACAGGCCCGTCATCAAACCCGGATTATTGATAGGATGATAGCCGATCTGTTGGAAATCGGACGCGAAAACGATAATGATTTTAACATAGCACCACAAAGGTTGGAATTGGGCAAACTCAGTTTTGAGGTACTAGAAGAATTACGAGACCGTTATGTTGGTAAGTCTCAAACGGTAGAGACTGATCTTCCATCTGATCTGCCTTGTGTGTATGCAGACCCAGAGAGAATTCGTCAAGTTTTGATTAATCTGTTAGACAATGCTATCAAGTATACACCCAAGGAAGGTAAAATTAGTTTAGCAGGACTGCATCGGACAACACAAAAGGTACAATTTAGTATTGGTGATACAGGTCCTGGTATTCCCCATGAAAACCGAGATCACATTTTTGAAAATCATTTCCGTCTAGAACGAGATCAAGCAGCGGATGGTTATGGTATTGGTTTGTCCCTATGTCAACGTATTATCCGTGCCCACTACGGTCAGATTTGGGTAGATTCTACCCCTAATGGTGGCGCTTGGTTTCATTTCACTTTACCAGTATATCCTTCTTAATTTAGCCATTCTCAATCTTTCTAATCATTTCTTAACTATGCCACACCCATTGATGTATGAAGAGGAAAATTTTGTTGTTCTGGAAACTAACCAAGAAGAACAGTTTTTGACGAAGCTAGAATTGTTAGAAAAGTTGCAAAACACTTTAAGTCAAATGCCTATAGAAGATATACCTTTAGATGTGAGAAAAATTGGATCCTTGATAGAACAGGTGAACCATTTGATTGATACCACCTGCGAATTAGATTTGGGACCAGGGCGATATTTACAATGGTATGCTGTCAGATTAGAAAAGTAAAAGCGTCTTGATATGAGATTAATTAGAATGGTTGACAGTAATTAATTCCAATTCAATTTTATCTTCATTGGGCTGAGTGATTTTTACATGAACATTAGGTGCAAAATACTTAGTCATTTTCTCTTGTTTTTCCAACCATGTATCCAGAGGGATCAGGGGAGAGTCAAACTCTAGAATTAGACAATAAGCACCATCAAGGGAAGTTTCTCGCAGACTGGTGACTACGGGGCGTTCTTCATCCGTGGGATTTAAGCCTAAATATTCAAGGGCCCTATCTAAATGGGCTTGTTGTCCGTAGCAAAATCTTGTAATATCTTTACGGATTTTATTTTGGGTAATAGTAGCTTGCTGCTTCCTGAGTTCCAATACCGACTCTGTGGTAGGTTCACTAAAGGGTATTGGTTGGAGTTCATTAGCTTTGAGTGCTAAACCACCTAATAACAGGGGAAATCCATAAAAAAACCCTACCAAATTCAAGGTCGCGTTATCCAACCCATAAGCTATAAAGCCCATAATGGTTAATATACTACCTACAGTTAAACCGAGTGTTCCCAAAGAGATTTTGCCGAACATGATTTTAGATGCTGATCATTTATTGATATTGGCAAGTATTTTACACTATTTGGGCGCTATCTGAGATTTGCGGAGGCACAATTATTTGCAGGATGGGTTAGCGAATCCATGGGGGTGTTGGGTTTCATACTTCAACCCAACCTACGTTCATCTTATCTAGCTTTTTCAGAAAATCTGTAATAAGCTATAAATTTAACTGGTAGTATTTAAAAATACGAGGAAAACTTATGGATCTGGAAACAATAAAGCAAAGAATCTCCTTAGTACAAACTAAGCGCGAATACCTACTAGGGTTACTCGAACAGCCTAACTTGGGCACTCTTAGGGTTGATATCAATCAAGCTCTGGAAGAGTTAGATGATCTATTGGATGAGTTTAATCGTACATTTTCAAATGAAAATACGAATTAAACTACCCACATAGAATAGAAATGGGGATATTATTTTTAGTTTATTTTGGCTTACTTGAACTTATTCTCAATTCTGCATAAGCGGCTTTGGGTAATTATTTTGGCTCATGGACATAAGAATCGCTTGGGAGTTAGCTTCTGAACTGTTATCTTTGGGCGTTCTTTGAATGTAATTGCCATCGGGTTGTAAATCCCAAGCTTGACGATTATCTGCTAACATAATCCCGAGGATTTCTTGTAGATCTTTGGCAATTTCTTGGTCTCTAATTGGTGTAATAACCTCCACTCTCCGATCTAAATTGCGACGCATCCAGTCCGCACTGCCAATATATATTTCTTCCTGACCATTGTTGTGGAAGTAAAAAATGCGAGAATGTTCTAGAAATCGCCCAATAATGCTCACAATGCGAATGTTATCACTAATGTCTTTCATTCCAGGTCTTAAACAGCATATACCTCTAACTATCAAGTCTATTTGCACCCCTGCACGGGAGGCGGTATATAGGGTGGCAATGATTTCAGGATCAACTAGCGCATTCATTTTGGCCACAATCCTTCCAGAGAATCCATTGTGTACGTTGGTAATTTCTCTGTGAATTAGTTCTAAAAAGCGGTTGCGCATATTCACCGGAGCAACTAATATCTCTCGATAGTTTTTTTGCAGAGAATAACCTGTTAAGAAGTTAAATACATCGGTTAGATCTGCACCCAGTTCTTCCCGACAACTAAACAATCCTAGGTCTGTGTATAGTCTGGCTGTTTTTGGGTTATAATTACCCGTGCCAATATGGACGTAACGACAGATTTTCTCTTTTTCTCTCCTGACTACTAGCACTATTTTACTATGGGTTTTCAAACCCGCTAATCCATAAACTACATGAACTCCAACTTTTTCTAATCGTCTGGCCCAGTAGATATTATTTTCTTCATCAAAACGGGCTTTTAACTCCACTAGAACTGACACTTGTTTACCATTTTCAGCTGCAGCAATTAAGGCATTTACTATGGGTGAATCCCCGGAAGTACGATACAATGTCATTTTAATCGCTAACACTTGAGGATCCCATGCTGCATGGGTAATAAATTGCTCTACTGTAGCGGAAAATGATTGATAGGGATGATGGACTAATAAATCTTTTTCTCTAATTATAGAAAAGAAATCTTTTCCATCTTCTGTTTCTAAAACATCGGGATCTAAACAGGGTTCTTTTAACCGCTGTAACCGGGAAGGAATGACTGATTGACGTGGAGGATCTTTCAGTTCTGGTAAGGATAATCCCATAAAATACATTAGATCCCTCAAACCTAGTAAACCATTTACTTGGTAAACATCATTAGCAGTCAATTCTAGGTCTTCTAATAACCGAGAACGTAAATTTTCCGGTGTTTGTGATTGTATTTCTAATCGAACCGGTGTCCCACCCATACGCCTTTTACGTAGTTCTTGTTCAATGGCTAGTAATAGGTCATCTGCTTCATCTTCTTCTAGCTCTAAGTCCGCATCTCGAGTGATCCGAAAAGGATGGCATTCTTGAATGTTCATCCCCGGAAATAATTGATCTAAATTATGGGCGATCGCCTGTTCTAAAGGTACACCAATCCAGTAAATTGGTTTACCATTATGACTTGCTAGTTCGGAAGGTAAGGGGATAAATCTTGGTAGAACTTTTGGTACTTTCACCCGGGCAAAATATTCTTCTTCTGTCTCTGGATTTTTGACCACTACAGCCAAATTCAGGCTGAGATTAGAAATGTAAGGAAAGGGATGACTAGGATCCACTGCTAAGGGGGTGAGAACGGGAAATATTTGTTCTTTAAAATATTCATCCAGATGCAATTTCTGTTGCTGATTCATATCTATATATTTTATAATATGAATACCTTGATTAGCTAACAAAGGTTGTAGTATTTCTTCAAACTGTTGGTTCTGTTTTGCCACTAATGGGTTTAAATATAATCTGATATCATCTAACTGCTGTTGTGGTGTGCGCCCATCAGGAGTAAGAAGGTCTACTTTTGCTTCTACCTGCTGTTTTAGTGCTGCAATACGCACCATAAAAAATTCATCCAGGTTAGAGCTAAAAATGGCTAGGAATTTGAGTCTCTCTAATAGTGGTGTGCGTTCATCGCATCCCTCATGTAGTACCCTGCTGTTAAACTGTAACCAACTTAATTCTCTATTAATATAATATTCTGGGTCATTTAAATTAATTGGTTCATCTAAACTAACAACTGGAGGATTGTTTTTTTTGAGTTTGGCCATGATTATCTATCACCTAGTAGATGTTGCTATTTCCTTGGTAGTCAATTAATCCAATTATAATGTTAAGCTTTGGTTAAGAAAAAGTTAAGAACCCCTAATTATTTGTCTAAGTAGGTCGGTATAATTAAATATAAATTTTTAACTCCTTGTCATTATCCACTGTGTATGTTCCAAGCTACTCGTCGTCGTCTTGCTCTTTGGTACACCGCTGTCACCGCTATTTTACTACTCTTGTTTGCCACTGGAGTGTATTGGTATGTCCGCAGCACATTAATTGAGAGAATTGATGATACTTTAAATCATGTAGTAGAGGTAGTAGAGCGTTCCTTAGTAATTGAAGACGTTAACTTGGAACCAAGTCAACTAAAATTAAGGCATCAAGGAGTTAAAATACCTCAACAAAACACAATTAGTGTTAACATAGAAGCAAGTTTTCGCAATAATAAGAGTACAAATGAAGACGATCATATTGATTTAGAATGGTTTACCCCTACTGGTGAGTTAAGGTGGTCTACCTTTTCCGAACCCTTACACATTCCCATTCGTGGGAACACAAGTGAAACTGTGCGGGTGATGGGAGCATGGGGTAACTCAGAGCTATTACTGCGACAGGTGACCCATAGAGTGGAAATAGGAAGACAAGTTTTAGGGTATTTGAGGGTCAGTCACCCCTGGTTTGAAGTCACTAAACCAAGTCGAAAGTTGGTTGTGGATCTAGGTTTAGGTATAGGGTTAATGGTGATTTCTGTGGGCGCTAGTGGTTGGTTTTTGTCTGGAAAAGCGATGGAACCTGTGGGTGATTCCTATCAACGGTTGAAACAGTTTACTGCTGATGCTTCCCATGAATTAAGAAGTCCTATAGCGCTGATTCAAACCAATGTCCAAGTTGCATTAGCTGATTTGGAATCGGAAAATTCTTATACTGCTCATGACTATGAACACAATTATTCCCATTATCGCCAACAATTGCAGTTAGTTGAAAGATTAACCCAGCGTTTAGGTAGGTTGGTCAACGATTTGTTGTTTCTTGCTAGACAAGATAGTGGTATGAGTCCTAACTTGTTTTCACCTTGTCCCGTGGATGCTTTGTTAATGGAAGTGGTGGAAGAGCAGGAACTTGTAGCTACAGAAAAACAAATTTCCCTGAGTTTAATCCTTGTGGATCCTCCAGTGGAAACTGACTCCAGATTACGGGAAAACTGGTTCACTCTCATGGGAAACTGGGATCAACTGGGTAGATTATGCACTAATTTGATTAGTAACGCCCTACAATACACTCCCAGGGAAGGAAAAGTGCAAGTAGAATTGGCACGAGTTTTGACAATGCCTGGTCCCTGCTTACAAATTAAAGTGATTGACACGGGAGTAGGTATTCCTAGGGAATCTTTACCAAAACTATTCGATAGATTTTATCGCGTGGACCCAGCTCGCTCCCAACGAGACGCTACTACCGGATCGGGTTTAGGTTTAGCTATTGTTCATACCATTGTAGAACAACATCAAGGGGAAATAGAAGTTCACAGTATTCTTAGTCAGGGGACTACTTTTGTCATTCACTTACCTGTAGGTAGTGAATTTTACTAGTTTTTTTAGTATAATTTTTCTATTAATTTCTCCCATCTTCTAAATAAATATCTCGAATATCAGGGTCTAATTTTTCTTCTAACATCTGGTAGCTCTGTTGTAATAAATCGCTTACCTGTACTATAGAAATATTTTCTCCCTCTGCTTGTAAATAAGCGGCAATCCGGGTTTCACTCCAATGGAAGGTTCGCGCCATCAGTAAAACTACGCGTAGAACAGGTGGTAGTTTATCCAGTGCCTGCTGTAAATAGCACCAAAGCGGAGGTGAGGTTTCTTTTATGGAGTAATGAATTGCTTCTGCTGGTGGTACGCTGATTCGATTAATGCAAAAGGCAGTCATGTTAATTAACCAGTTTTGCAGGCTTAATGCTTCTTTCTCGGTTATTGGTTGCTCTAGAGAAAGTTCCCTCATTTCATAGTATATCTGTTGCCAAGTCAGGGCAAATAAATAGTCTGCTTGAACGGGAGATTTCGCTGAGTGTTGAATCAGAGTGTAAACTATAGGATGATAACGGGCAAATATGGCTGTGAAGTACCGACCACTATCAGGATAGCGCTGAAATAGGTTTAATAGTTCTTGATCGGTTTGCTCAAATAGGGATTTCACCAAGGGGTGATTGGTTTCGGGAAAGGAGGGAATTTGCACAGGGGTTGTAAGGAGTTTAAATGTCAGCTCAAGTTGGTTAGAGTATAAACTATTAAAGAGATAGCGATATGCTAGTCTTTAGCAACAATACTAAAAACCTATTCACTATACAATCTAGATTTATTCATGGTTATAGTAGCTAATGTGATACCTTTTTTGCATATTCCAGTGACAATTGCCTCTTTTTTACCCTCCCTACCCTTGGATAGTCTGTTTTCCACCCAGGGGATTATGATTATGCTATTGGCAGCTTATGCTGGTGCCATGTGGATGTTTCTCACCAGCGCTCCCAAGGTCTATACTGTAATGGTCTCGGATTTGGAAATTGCCCGACAACTATATGAGGGTTTGTTGGATTTACCCGCTGCGGAAGTACCTCTACACTACTACTACAATTATGAACAAACTATAGGTGCTACGGCTATAGATCCGCTTTATATGTCTTCTGGTCCTAGTTTCTCTCATAGGACTATTAGTAATGGCAATGATGGACTATGGTACCAATTAAAGAAAAATACCCAACTACACGTTATTACTGGTGCAAGTCTAGGTAGTAAAAGTCAACAACGTCATGTTTGTTTTGACCGGGATTGTTTAGACTTAATTTTAATGCGGGTGGAAACTAGAGGGTTAAAGTTTAAGATTCGTAATCAAAAACCTTTGAACTTTTTGGTAAAAGATTACGAAGGGAGAATTATTGAAATGGCTGAGGTGACTGGTTAAGAAAAGTTGTTATGGGGTAAAAGACCTGTGATTGAGGCTGAGGTTCATTTGTCATTACATAATTTCCTGCGCTCCCAGGTGGGTTTTCCAACTTGGCCTCATCACCTAACGATGGCAAGGTTGGTAGCTAGGGCTTTTCGTTTGGGACGTAGTGCTTTAATTCAAGTTGGAGCTCTTTGTGGTTATCAAGGAAGATACCGAACAAGTTTTATTGCCTCCGCTTTAATGTGGCCTGGTCCAGTAATTATCGTAGCATTACCAGAAATCCAGCAAAGATTGCTCAAGATAGAAATACCTCGTCTTGAACAGTGGTTAGGAACAACTAAATCTATTAGAGTAGGTGATGTTTGGCCTGATCCCGATTTTAAAGGTTTACTACTAACCTCTCCTCAAGCGTGGCTAAAAGAGCAGTTGAGTAATGAACATGTTGGTTTCCCTCCCCATATTCCTACTATTATTGATGGTGTAGACGATCTAGAAGATTGGGTACGTAATCAGCTGACCCAAAACCTTGATCCCCAGTCCTGGGATCAGCTAATATGGGCTTGTCCCCACCAAGCGGATTTAATCCGGGAAGTGAGGGTAAAATTAACTCATGAATTGTTTCAGCATCCAGAAAATCCATACCACTGTTATCTAATTTGCCAACGGGAAATTGAAATTTTACAAACTCTGTTTTCTGCTTTAAATCCTGACCATCTCCCAGCTATATGGCGTAGTTTTCAGGCATGTTTCTACAACGCTATTGATAATTCCGTAACACCTGTTGGTCTGACTTCTTCCCTTTTTTGGGCCACTGTTGCTCGTCGTCAAGGTCTATTTTATTTACATTGTGCACCCGTAGAATTAGCGACGAAATTAGCACCAATTTGGCAACGACAACCGGTGGTGTTAATTGGTAGTGCTTTGGAACCAGAAACGGAAGCACCCCTGTTTCGCCAGGGATTGGGTTTAGTAGATGTAACTTGTTTGAAGTTTTCCAGTGACAATCACGGTGAAGCTATTCAACTTTATGTACCCCATAAGTTACCTTTGCCCAATACACCGGAATTTCAATCTTCGTTTATTCATCAAGTCCGCACCCTGATTTGTTTGAGTACCACGGCTTTGGGTCTAACTGTAGTGTTGGTCGGTGACGTACCTCTCAAAAGTAGAGTAGCAGCGATTTTGGCTGCTGACTTCGGTTCACGAGTTCAGGTGGAAAAAACTTGTTTGGATGATAATGGTATTCTGGTTAGTGGTTGGGAATTTTGGCGATCGCACCAGAGTGTTTTGCCTGCACCCCAGTTATTGATTATTGCTACTTTACCCCTACCATCCTTAGAGAACCCTTTAGTAGCTGGTAGGGTGGCTTATTACAAGCGATCGCACCAGGACTGGTTTAGACTGTACCTACTACCCACTGCGCTGAGTGAGTTACAACGGGCCCTAGCTCCGGTGAGAGAAAGTCAGGGGATAGTGGCCTTATTAGATAGTCGTGTGGTCAATCGTAGTTATGGATCCCAGATTCTTGCTTGTCTTAGCCCTCGAGCACGCTTAGACTATCTTGATCCCAGTCTTTTTTCTTCCCATACTCCAGAAAACTATTGATGAATTTGAGAGGAAACTAAGTACCTTAATAGCAAACCTTAAATATACTAGTAAGTGAAACGAAATCAAACCTGAGATTAACTGAAATCAATTATTTGTTATGGGTGAAGCAAAACGTCGGAAAAATACCATGGGGGAGAACTATGGACAAGAAACCCCCATATTGCCATGGGTTCCCATTACTAAGTCTCAAGCAGAACTTTTTGTGAAAATAACCACTCGCGGAGCATGGATTGGTATTGGAACTATGGTAGCTATATGGGTGACTATCCGTTTTATCGGACCCGCTTTTGGATGGTGGCAAGTAGTGGATTAGGTTAATGAGTATGATTTAATTTAAGCTAGCTGGAAATATCCTAGTGGGAGCTATAGTTAAGAAATAATGCTAGGTCCTCTCAAAATTGCCTATGGAGGTGTAATATCCAACTATTGCCAATTTGACTAAGATTTAGGTTAGGCTAATTGCTAACCTAAGCATTTATCCAAAACTTTTAGAGATAGAGTACAATAACAAGGGACAGGAAAATCTAAAGAAAATATAAAACATTCTCAAATGACCGTGGTGTCTGGAGGAAAAAATGTTTCTGAGACTAGCATACGAACATAGACAATTTGTGCAAGAGTTGGTAATGAACTTACAAGCTCTGGCCATGGTTCTAGAACGCAAGGGTTACCCAGCTTCTTGCTACACCTGTGGGGATCAAATGAACAGTGCTTCATTTATGGTGGGTTTGGGGAATAATCACCTCATCCGCTTTCTGGTGTCTGACTATGGGATTACCTGGACCGAAATGAGGGATGACCGGGAATTGATGAAGTTAGAAGGAGCGGAAGCAATCCAACAATTACAAGAACTAGCTAATCTGGTTAAACAGTCTATAGAACCTTGTACAAATCAGAAAGCTCTAATTAGGAAGTAAGGAAGTTATTTTGTATAGATGAGCAACACAACATCAGGTCAAGGAACTTTACCACCAGCAAGTGCAATTGACAAGTTAACAAAGAATGAAGTTGATACCTGGTTTGACTATCCCATCAGAGTACAACCTCATCATACGGATTATGCAGGATTAGTTTGGCATGGTACCTACTTAACTTGGATGGAGGAGGCACGAGTAGAGTGTTTACGCTCCTTTGGTGTTGATTATGCTGATTTGGTAGCCTTGGGGTGTGATCTACCAGTTGTAGAACTGTCTATACGCTATCATATATCACTACAATTAGGGAATATGGCTTTGGTCAAAACCCGCATGTTAGAAGTTACAGGTGTGCGAATCAACTGGGACTATAAAATTGTCTCCCTTGATAATCAGCAATTATGTGTAACTGCTCAAGTAAGTTTAGTAGCATTAGATAGGGAAAGGGGTAAAATTATGCGTCAGTTACCCGCCACATTCCAGGAGGTGATCGCTAAAATTGCGGCATCTTATAAGTAGTTATAAGTTTAAGAAGGTCAAGACACTTGCCTACACCATTTCGCTAAAACTGGTGTAGGTATATGAGACAGAAATGTTACAGTTAGCGGACAGAAATAAATTGTGGTTGTATACTAAAATTTTCAGTGGCTTTAATTACTTCTTGTCTAGCCCACCTATCTGCTACCAGGATATCCTCTAAAGAAGGATGAGACTGGTTCTGATGGCGATCGCACACCAATTCAATACAGCGAGCAATATCCAAATAGCCAATTTTTTCTTCTAAAAATAGTGCTACAGCTTGTTCATTAGCTGCATTTAAAACAGCGGGCATAGATCCACCTGCTCTACCAGCGGAATAAGCTAAACCCATACAAGGGTATTTGTGATGGTCTGGTTCGCGAAAAGTCAAAGTTCCGCATTTGACTAAATCCAGCCTTTGCCAATTGGTGTAAATTCTTTCTGGCCAAGACAAAGCATAAAGTAAAGGTAGGCGCATATCTGGCCAACCCAACTGAGCTAAAACAGAGGTATCTTGTAACTCAATTAAAGAATGAATAATACTTTGGGGATGAATAACAATTTCGATGTCATTGTAGTTCATACCAAATAAATAATGGGCCTCAATAACTTCCAACCCCTTATTCATCAAAGTTGCTGAATCCACAGTAATTTTTTTACCCATAGACCAGTTAGGATGTTTAAGAGCGTCTGCAACTTTAACTGTAGGTAATTGTTCCACTGGCCAATCTCTAAAAGCTCCCCCGGAAGCGGTCAACAAAATCTTTTTTAAACCAGCTGGGGGTACACCTTGTAAGCATTGAAAAATAGCGGAATGTTCCGAATCAGCAGGTAATAACTTGACCCCGTGTTTTTGTACTAGGGGTAAAACCACTGGGCCACCAGCAATTAAAGTTTCTTTATTTGCTAGAGCAATATCCTTACCCGCTTCAATAGCAGCGATAGTGGGGAGTAAACCCGCACAACCGACGATTCCAGTAACTACCGTTTGGGAGTCACCATAACGAGCGACTTCCACCACACCTGCTTCCCCGGATAGTAAAATAGGTTGGGGGTAGATATCTTTGATAGCTTCCTCCAGCTCCTGTAACTTATCAGCACAGGAGATAGCAGCTATTTGGGGACGAAACTGGCGGATTTGCGCTGCAAATAACTCTACATTACGTCCAGCAGCAAGACCAACTATGCGAAACTTGTCTGGATGCTCAGAAACGATATCTAAGGTCTGAGTACCAATAGAACCAGTAGAACCTAGAAGAGTTATAGCTTTCACAATGATTGAACAATTTACGGATACTCCTAATTTTAAGCTTCTCCGGTCTAAAGACACGGAGATTTCCGAAGAGTCTATAAACGAACTTTCTGAGGCTGGCTTAAAAAGCCTCTACTGATTCTGCTAAAATTAATTCTTAGCATTACCGCTACTTTAAGTTGATTTCGAAAGTATAGCTCAGATAAGACTTACTTGTCAATAGCAGCCACAAAATAACATAAAGACAACACTGGAATATTGAAGATCCGCATCACGGTTAAATATCAAGGCGAATAAATTCGCCGTTGGCACTTCCTGTCTAAAGCCAATTCTATAACTGTAGCCACCTGCAAGGATTATAACGCCCATCCAGGAGCCATATTTTATTAAAAGCAATAAATTCTTTACTATTTGGTAATATCTAATATGTTTTGTTTAATTCTCTTGTTTATATATGACCAAGGGTCAATTTGCCGGTTACAAACCAATTAATCACAAGCTGTTTAGTTACAACTTCATTAGTAATTATCTTGGTAGGGATAACATATATTTCCCTGTAGTTGTATGGCTATTGAGTCGGCTCATGATTTGGGCAGGAATGTTGCTAATTGCACCTAGCATATCAATAACGGATAACAGCGTTTTTGAGCATGGTACATGGAGTATTTTTGACGCTTGGGACAGTGTGCATTATCGGGCGATCGCCACTAGTGGTTACGAGTTTTACCCTGATGGTCAACAATATAATCTAGCTTTTTTTCCTATGTTTCCCCTAACCATTTGGGTTTTAATGAAACTCGGGTTACCTTTTGAAATAGCTGGTTTATTAATCAACAATTTGTCTTTTTTAGGAGCGGTTTACCTATTATATTTTTGGGTTAAAAAACATTGTAGTTTAAGGATAGCGCAATGGACAATTATAGTCATTTGTTGTTGTCCCATGTCCATGTTTACGGGGGTAATTTACACAGAAGGATTATATTTATTATTCAGCATTGGTTGTTTAAGAGCTTTTGATGAAGAAAAATATAGCTTAACTGCCTTTTGGGGAGCTATGGCAACTGCTACACGTCCTACGGGAATGGCTTTAATTCCTGCTTTATTGCTGACTGCTTGGAGACAAAGGCGGGGTAAAATAGCCTATTTTACCAGTTTGTTAACTGCTACTGGGTTAATATTATTTAGCATATATTGTGCGATTAATTTTCATGATCCCTTAGCCTTTATTGCTGCTCAAAAAGGATGGCGACCATCTCTTGGTTTTGATTGGCAAGGTTGGTTAAATATGTTGATGCAAATTATTTTGGGGAGAAATTGGAATTTTGGGTGGGTATGGAACGATGATGGAGGAATTAGGGATCCTTGGTATCCCGTATTTTTTGGTTTTATGGTTTATGGCACAGTCACTTTGTGGTTGCGGCAAAAATATTGGCATCCCTTCATGATATATTTGGTTTATACCACATTAGCAGTGTTATTGATTTTAGTGGATCAGAGGGTGATCAACAATTTGCTCAATGTTTTAATGGTGGTAGGTGGTAGTTATTTAGTGTGGCATTTTCGTCGCAAACTCACACCTGTCATGGTCATTTATAGTTTGTGTGGAGTCGGTTTATTATTAGCTTCTGGAGGAACCATCTCTTTAAGTCGTCTAGCTTATGGTATTGTTCCTTTAAGCATTGCTATTGGTGCTTGGTTGTCCCGATTTCCCCGTCAAGCTTATCTATCTGTCGGTTTATTTGTGGTTTTACTCTTTAGGTTAGCTATAGGATTCGCTCAACATCATTGGGTGGGTTAAAGTATGGAAGCTTATTGAAGTTTAATTATTGATTCGAGTGAGTATAAATCAAACATGAATTTTTTTTGGAATCTGCTGACTCAGAATAATACTGTATTTGCCAAAATTCTAACAGGGTTATTTTTTATAGTTGGACTACCTGCTATACTTCATCATGCTATGTGGCGTGATGAACTGAATGTTTGGTTGATTGTTAGGGAAAGTCAGTCCTTATTGGAATTATTCCATCACATTCATTATGAGGGACATCCTTTTGTTTGGTATGTTTGTTTAGCAATTTTAAGACAATTTACAACTAATCCTGTAATCATGCAAGTATTTCACTTGTGTTTAGCCACATTGTCAGTCTATGTGTTTACCAGATATTCACCATTTAGTTATTTTCAAAAATTGTTATTTTGCTTGGGCTATATTCCTTTTTATGAATATTTACTAATCAGCAGAAATTATGCTATAGGACTATTACTAGTTTTTATATTTTGTAGTCTCTATTCTAGTCGTCAACAGAGTTACCTTAAATTGGCAGTGGTTTTATTTTTTATGGCTAATGTTAATGCTTATTGTTTATTATTGGCAATAGCATTTAGTCTAACGTTGGTAATAGAATATATTTGTAGGCAATTTTTACATCTAAATCTTGTGGCTAAAAAACATGATATAGTTGTAAGTAGTTTAATAATTTCCCTGGGTATTATTATCTCATTTCTACAGCTGATTCCGCCCCAAGATAGTAACTTGGCTGGAGGGTTATCCGGGTTTGTATTAAACTTTGACTTTAACCATTTAACTAAGACTTTAGTTAGATTATGGAATAGTTATATTATTGTTGTTTTAGCTAATGAATCTGAACAATTCAGTCTCATTCTACTTTCTGTTTTGTCCATAATATTTTTTCTGGTTTTCAGCATTTCTTTCATAGTCAGACCAATTATTTTATTTCTTTACATAGTGGGAACAATGGAGATACTTGTATTTACTTATGTTAAATTTTTAGGTAGCCCACGTCATTATGGACATTTATATATTTTGTTAATTGTCTGTATCTGGCTTAGTAGTTATTATCATTCATTATTTTCCTTATCAAGCGTAACTGTTTTACCAAAAACAGTAGTTCAAGCAGCAAAACTGAAAAAGTCATATTATAATATAGCAATTATGGTAATTTTATATTGCCAAATGGTAGGGGGAGTATTTGCTTTTAGTCGAGATATTATTATTCCTTTCTCATCTAGTAAGGAAGCATCTGCTTATATCAAAGACCAATATCAAGATAAATTAAATGACTTGTTTATTGTTGGTAGTAGAGATTATGCCATATCCCCAATTTCTGCATATATTAATCGTCAGATTTATTACCCGGAAATCTCAAAAATGGGCAGTTTTGTTTTATTCACCACTAAGAGGAAGGAGATTAATCATATAGAAGTTCTAAGCCAAGTAAATCAAATATGCCAAAAAGAATTAAATCCATTACTTTTGATTTTAAATAGACCTTTGGAACTCAACCATGCTAAATTGAAGATTGATTTGATTGAGAAGTTTACTAAGGGGTTTATTTATGATGAGCGATATTATTTGTACTCTGTTACAAAACGAACTGTTGAGTAAGATTTTTATTAAGCTACCCATAAACCTTGGGCAAATCTAATTGATGAAGTAATTAACATAATTATAAACCACAATATAATGAAGTAGTTCAGTTTAACATGACGGGATAAAAATATTCCCCAACATATTGCCAAAGAAACACAACCATAAGCGAATCTGTTAATGGACATTGTTCTCCCGGTAGCAAAAATAATAAATAAACTAAATATTCCATAAAATAGGATAGTCGGGGAAATTATTTGACGATAATGCCATAATAAATAAGCACCACCAAAAACTAGTAAAGAATTGAAAAATTCATCACCCGACAAAAGCCATAAAACAATTATCCCAGCAATCATACCATAGCTGAATTTGTAATTACCTGTCCGCCTATCCCAGCAATCATACCATAGCTGAATTTGTAATTACCTGTCCGCCTAACTTTCCACCAACAATAATAAATTAAACCCACACCAAGAGCAAATATAAGAGGATAGATAATATCAACCAACCTACCTGATTTATAATTTGCCCAACCGAAAAACATGGGTAAGAATATTTTTAACCACAAATAACCCAACTTTTCCTGTCCTTCTTGAGTCCATGCTTTTTGTACTAATAAAAATGCCAAAGGTTGATCAAACTTAATTTTTAAATACCCCATATAAAAGATTAAACCTAATCCAGTTAACAGGGCGGCGATATAAGCGGTTAATTTTCTTTTTTCTTGCCAACAAACAATTAAATATGTAGGAATTATAGCCAAAGAATTTAGTCTAGTTGCTGTTAATAACATTCCAAAAATAGACGACTTTAAAACATCTGGTTTCGTCCAGTAAGTTAGGGTCAAGGTGCTCAAGCATAAAAATAAACCTTCTGTATAGACCACACTACAATATAATGAAATCGGACAGAAAGATAAAAATGCTATAGTCCATTTAGCTATATTTATGTCATGTTTTTTTGCTAAGTAGTGAAATAAAATAATTAGGGCAATTAGAAAAGCTGTATTACTAATTATAATTCCTGCTATCTTAGGTTCAAAACCTATAAGTTTACTGAAATATATCAGAGTGGGATATAAGGGGAAAAATGCCACATTATAACCTTTTTCATCATTAGCAAATTGGTAACCATGTTCAACTATATTCAAATAAAAGTTACAATCAAATCTAATAAAAACATCCCAGGAAAAAGTCGCCCTAATGTCTTTAACCGGTTGAGGTAGTAATGGTGCTATTCCCAGCATTGATACCCAAATAATTATGCGACTTGATAACCACATAAAGAAGGGAAAATAGGACTCATTCGCTTTGTTGACTAAATACTTCATCATAGTTTATTGGTAGGTGAACTTGGACTCGTTGGCGCAATTAATCTAAATCCTTGGGATTTTCCTAGGACTCGACTATTTTTTAAGTTGATTTTACCTAAATCCTCTTCATTCACTAACAAAAAAGAGTGAGAAGAAAACTTATCTACTAAATCCCCAAGAGAGGTGGGGATAATCTGACAATCACTATAGAAATCCAAACTGGGACGACTATCAGGAAAAGAAGTATATATTTTTTGCCCCGCTGGAATATGTTGACGAATTAAACCTGCTACTGGTTGGACAGGGAATTTTTCATTCAATTCCCACACCCAAGATTGGGAAATCATCAGCAGTGTTAAAACCAAATACATTCCCCCAAATAAAACCGGGATAAATTGACGACTGTGCTGAGAAATAAACCACGATGTGATAACCATACTGATTGTCAACACCACGCTCATAAGAATCAATGGAACCTGGCGGTCAAATAAACTAAAATAAATACAACCCCCCACACCAGCAACTGATAAAAATATAAAAAATCCTATTAAAAATTTAATTGTTAATGGGGTTTTTAAAAACTTACCAAGACTATGTTCCTCCCAGGTATAACCTAAATTAACACCAACTGCCAAAGCCAAAAATGGATATATGGGCATGATATACCAAGGTAATTTGGTACTCATTAAAGAAACTATAGTAAAATAAATGACCGTACCAATAAATACTAAAGATCCCCAAGGAGTTTGACGGTTTTTCCAACTTAAATATAATCCTCCGGGGAAAAATAACAGCCAGGGAAAACCATATTTAATTATCTCCAGTAAATAATACCAAACAGGGCCAGTATTACCCTCCACTGCTGTTCCTAGTCTATCAAAAGCCTGATCTTCAAAATGCACCTTGAGAAAGGTATCACCATAATGTTGCCATTGGGCTATATACCAACCTAAAGCAGGAAAATTCCCTAAAAATATCCCTATCCAAAAGTATGGGTTTCTCAGTAGATCTAGTTGTTTATTAGCAATGACAAATGTCCCACTAATTAGCACAAATACCATTACCAACATACCCTTTGTCAGAGTAACTAACCCTAGACAAAATCCTATGCCAATAGCATATCTTTTATTATCTCTTGCTTTTAAAACACAGAATAAAAGCATTAGAAAAAAGGAAATTGCCATTCCGTCTAACATTGCCAGTCTACCATGACGTACCACTGGTAATAATGTTAAATAAACTAGGCTGGAAAATAAAGCTGGTGGGGTTTTTAAAAACACTAATCTCCCAATTAAGTAGATTAGGGGAACTCCTAAAGCAGTTAAAAACGCTGCGGGAAATCTGGTTGTAAATTCTCCCACTCCCCCTAGGTGATAACAGATGGCTATTAACCATTGCATTAAAGGGGGTTTGAGCAAAAAAGGAGACCCCTGTAAGGTGGGATAAAACCAGTTACCAGTACGGTAAATTTCTCTAGCAACTATACCGTATGTTCCCTCATCCCAGTCTCTTAATGGTAGGTTCCCTAAACCTACTAGCCATAAGGTCAGTGAGAGGAATAATAATCCTAGCACTATCCATTTGTCACCCATTTCTATTTGAGATTGTTTTGAAAATTTTAACATGTGATTTTAATTAGATTATTCCATTGGATGAATTTGATAGTTGAAATTAGAAATTTCCGTTTCATTAGTTACTTCCCAGTCAATAAATCATTATAGCAGTTGAAGCAAGAGATTCAGGATAGGATACAACTACACCGTGCTGACTGAACTGGGAAAGGAATTAGAGTGAAAATTCATAAATGGGCGATCGCCATATTATTGTGGGGTTTTGTTTTTCGGATGACCTGTGCGATCTATCTCAATACAGGCCTTGACGAAGCTTACTATTACCTGTATACCCAAAATCTCGACTGGAGCTATTTCGATCATCCGCCCCTTGTCGCTTTTACTACAGGAATAGGCGTATGGCTGACAGGTGAAGTGACACCATTTACGATCAGAATTGGTGGAGTTGTACTGTATACAGGAACCCTAATTTTTTCCTATTTAGCTAGTCGCAAACTATTTGGTGATCGCGTCGCCACATTAACTTTAGTAATTTTGACGACTATTCCGATTTTCCAAATTGCCTTTGGGATTCTCACACTACCAGACAACGCCTTAATGTTTTTCTGGAGTATCTGTTTGTGGCTGTGTGCTACTGAATTTTTTCCCTCTGGTGAGTCCTATGACCCTATTTATGACACAAGGCCCTATAGACCCACTTATAAACTTGCGCTTGTTGGCTTGCTAGTGGGCCTATCATTTTTAGGGAAGTATCATGGAGCATTGCTAGGCTGCGGCTTAGTTTTGTTTTGCCTGATTAGTAATCGATACCGTTGCGCTCTATTCTCCATCTGGACATTGGTAGCAGTCGTGCTATTTCTCATTGCCATTTCCCCCGTGCTGTATTGGAACTCACAGCATGAATGGACTTCTTTTCGATTCCAAAGTGGTCGTGCAGTTCCTTCTGTTGGCTATAATCTGGAACGTCTTTTAGTCACAATTTTAGTGGGGATTGGCTATCTATTTCCTACTTTTGGCTTTCCAATCTGGTGGACAAGTTTCCGTACCTTTTGGGAGTGGTTACCCTTCAATAAATCTCAAACCCCTTCTAATTATGCTCATACTAAGAACATAGAACCAGAGGCGATCATGATAAATCAGCTTGCTCATGATCTAGTGGTTCAAAAGCGCTTGCTGATATTATGTGTGTCGATGCCAATCTTCTTTGGTTTTACCTTTATGGGTGGCTTTATCCAAATCCTTCCCTCATGGCATATGCCCGGATTTTTTGGGGCCACACTTTTGTTAGGCGAACGTGCAGCATTAGTGCAAGTCAAGCGTCCCAAATTTATCCGCAATTGGCTTTGGGGTTCGGGAATGGTAATTTTGCCACTGTTGCTCATTAGCTTGCTCCATATCCATTGGGGTATCGCGCAGAAGGGAGGCAATGTGGCGATCGCCGGCGGATTCTGGGAAGCTAAGGATGATCCTTCCACGCAAATGATTGATATTGAACAGTTACGACAAGCATTTTTGGATTCACCTGACTTAAAAGCGGAATTAGAAAAAGCAGATTTTGTCTTTAGCAATAATTTCTTTGTAGCGGGACAAGTGGGTATGGCGATTGAGCCTCTCGGCAAAAAAGTGACCTGTTTCGACGAGGATTTGAGAGGTTTTGCTTATTGGAGTCAGGCCACAGATTTTGTTGGCAAAACTTCTCTGTATGTCACTTCTGAGCAGTTTATGATGGATGAGCACTTTCCGCAACCGCTAGATAAATATAAAGGTTACTTTAAATCCTTAGAAAAGATTGCTGATATCGCCATTAAGCGAGGTGGGCAAGCTGTTCAGATTTTCCCAGTCTATCGTGCTTCCCCCATGCTCAAACCCTATCCCAGACCCTATGGTTAAATGAAAGCTCTAACTTAACTGGATAGGTTCGGAGACCGTTTTTTTACTCTGTGGTTGGGTTGAGGAACGAAACCCAACACCCCCATGGGTAACTCATTTCTATTTGAAATTGTTTTGGAAATTTTAACATGTGATTTTAAGTAGATCATTCCATTGGATGAATTTGATAGTTGAAATTAGAAATTTCCAACAATTGGTAGAAACTTCATGACATTTGTAATTGTTTTTAAAGTTTTTAACTCTGGTATATCTGGTTGAAGTTTTTCCGCTGTAACTAGATTTTTTTCTGCTTGTCTTGGTTGAAAGTTATAGAGATGCACAAATCCCAAATAAATCCAAGCATAGGGATTTTGGGAATCGTATTGAGTTATCTGAGTTAAGTTCTGTATTAACTCTGGTACTTGACGCTGCAAAAGTTGTGATAGGGCTAGGGTATACCGCCAATTTAGATTATTGGGTTCAGCTTGTAAATAATAATTGGCAGCAGTTTTGATCTGCTTGAGGTAATCTTGGGTTGGATCATACTGGTTGAAGTTGTCTATTTGGATAAATAGGTTCTCTAACTTACCCTGCTGAAATTCCATTGCCAATTGGGACATGCGAGAAACTAAATCCAAAGGTGGGGTTCTGTTTATTTTTTTGGGAGACGTGATATCCTTTTGAATGTTCACAGTATAATTGATGTTATTTAGGGGTGTAATTTTTCCACTTTTTCTATCTACATAAAGTGCTGAAAGTTGATATTTTCCGGTTGGTAATGTTTGAGGAACAAAGGTAGATAGATTCTCTGTGACGCGGAAATTTCCCCCAGGATCACATTTTATACCACAATATAAATTTCCTAGGGCAATTCCGTGGTCATGATACCATGCTGATTTTCCATTTTGCCATTTTAGCAGTAACACGCCATTTTGTAACTTATCCCATGAACCGGTTATTTTATAGGTTATGGGGTTATTTTGATTGACAGTAAACTCATCGTTGAAAATGACTGTTTCTAGGTTAACTGGGTTCTGATCAGCTTGATCATAGCCCAGTTTCTCAACGACTATGTGGGGATTTACGCGATGATACAGTCGTAGTTTATTTCCTTGGGGTAATAGCCAATCGCTCTGCAATTTTAAGTCGGGAGAAGACTCTACCAAAAATTTGAGTTGACGTTTAGTTTCTCCCCTTTCTCCTGGTTCATCTGGTTCATTTTCCTTAGTTACATACCAGGACAAATACTGTAAATCCTGATCCATTTGAGATAATTTCATCGTTAGTTTTCTTCCATATACCCGAAAGTCAGCCAAGGTCCCAAAATAATCCAGGGTAAATTCATTAACTTCTGCTGTTGAAACTGGTATTACTCCCAAGGTGTTTCTTAAATATGGTGTGGTTTGGTTGATTGTTGTAATTAGCTCGCCCAGGGGATACTTTTTACTCTCGTCGCTGGGCAAATGTCTTCCACCCCAACTCTGAATCAGGGGGAGGGGAAATAAATTATTGATTAAAACAAGACTCCCTAATCCTATAGTTAATAATCTCAATCTATCAAACCATATATTTTGAACTAAATTAAAGAAATAAGCAAGAATTACACTAATTACTGGAAGGCAAGGAAGAATAAATCTAATGTCTTTATTTGTACCCAGAGAAGAAATTATATAGCTGCTAATTAGAAAAATAAGTAACCAATTTACGGATGCTTGATTAAAGGTTAAATGAGATAGGTTAGATAGGTTATTTATAGGATTTTTACTAATATGGTTAAGGTCATGTTCACCAATCTGTTTGGTGATCTGTTTAATAATAAACACCAAGAAAACACCAATGCTAATAAATAATATGGGATATCCCACGCTTTCAGGAATAGTTTGGGGATAATACATCCATCCAGCAATGGTGTTAAAAGTGGGATCTCCTTCGTTTTTACCCACATTGTTGGCATTTAATGCGGAAGTGATAATGGTTAACCAATTTAATCTGTACCAAAATCCACAAATCAACCAAGCAACTAGCAAAGACAACCCTGCTTGAATCAATTTGGTGATTTTTTCAGGGACTTTTAATTTAGGAGCTTTCCTATTCCAAAGAAAACCAGTTAATGTCCAAACACCCGGAACAAAAAGGAAGATAAATCCTGTTGGTTTTGATAACATGATCAATCCTATTCCTATCCCCAAAATCACCGTTAGGATCCATGATAAAAATCCAGTATGACGATCTTTCCACAATGTTAAAATCGTAAATGTCAAGCTCACAACTGCTGTTAAACCATAATCTAGTAAATAATCTGTCCGCATGATTCCCAAAATGGGAAATAACAAGCAAAATATACTAGCTGTAATCCCAACTTTCCCATGAGGAAATAAATAATTCCCCAAATAATATACGGAAAATATAATTATACCTGTATAGAATAAATTTACTAAAGTAGCTTGGTCATATCCCCTACCAAACAGTAAAAAAAATGGTACTGTACAAATATATATAAATGGAGCTCGGTAACTGGGCGTTAACTCCCACAAGGATAACCACCAATCACCTGAGAAAATATTTACATCCTGAAAGACCCGATAATGATGTAGTGCTGCTGTTAGATGGGCACTTTGATCCCAAGCAGGAATAGACTCGTCTAGTAACAACCATGTTCTGTCTATAATTAATCCTATGAACCAAATTGAGAAAAGGATGATATAGTCCTTGTTAGCTTTCAGATACACCCGTTTCATTACTTACTTCCCAGTCAATAAATCAGCAACAATATTTTAGCGTGAATCATCCCATCCACTCCCCCATCTACTCCTTAGTTGTCCCCATTTACAATGAAGAGGAAAACATTGAAGAAATGTACCGCCGTCTGAGCAATGTAATGGCCCAGTTGCAAGGCGAAGTTGAACTGATTTTAATAGATGATGGTAGTCGAGACCAGTCTTTGACCATGATTCGAAAATTACATCATCATGATAGTCGAGTTCGCTACTTGAGTCTAGCTAGAAATTTTGGTCATCAGATCGCGGTTACCGCAGGATTGAACTTTGTTCAGGGTCAAGCCATTATTGTTATGGATGCTGATCTGCAAGACCCACCTGAATTAATCCTTTCTATGATTGATAAATGGCATGAAGGATATCAGGTGGTTTATGCTCAACGCATATCCCGTCATAAAGAAACTTGGTTCAAACGTCTCACAGCATACCTATTTTATCGCCTTTTACAACGTCTAGCTAAAGTAACCATTCCTGTAGATACGGGAGACTTTTGCCTAATGGATAAACAAGTCGTAGATATTCTCAATGGGATGCCAGAACGTAACCGCTATATTCGTGGTTTACGTGCTTGGGTAGGATTTAAACAAACATCTGTAATGTTTGAAAGAAGTCCCCGCTATGCAGGAAAAGTTAAATATACCTTTAGTAAGTCCCTCTCTCTAGCAATTGATGGTATTATTTCATTTTCTACTGTTCCATTAAGACTCGCAACTTATCTGGGCATTATTTCAGCTACTGTGGCTTTAATCATGATATTCCTGGTTCTATACTGGCGAATCTTTGCTCCTGTTTCCCAATTAATCGGGTACAGTCTGATTACAATTGCTATATTTTTCCTGGGATCAGTACAGCTGATTTGTATCGGGATTTTGGGAGAATATATTGGTAGGATTTATGAGGAAGTTAAAGCTCGTCCTTTGTATACCTTAAAAGAAACTGGTGGTTTTGACCCGCTAAATATCTAATTCAGTTTATATTAACCCATAAACAATATTTGAGGATAATTCCTGTGTCACCTCAAGAATTTACTTTACTCCTGTTCTCTGTTCTCATTAGTGTTACCGGACAATTTCTCCTGAAAACAGGAGCCCTGAAACTAGGTAAGGTTCACGCGGGGAACTTTATTACTCATATTCTCAACATGATTACTGTCCCCGAACTATTGTTGGGACTCGCATGTTATGGTGTGGGAGCAATAGCATATATTTTACTGCTTACCCGCGTTAATCTCAGTATCGCTGGTCCCGCTGTCTCCGTGGGTTATATTTTTTCAGTAATGATAGGTCTTCTGGTGTTTAAAGAATCTATGCCTCTTACCCGTATATTAGGATTGGGTTTTATTGTCACAGGAGTAATATTATTGGTTAGACCTAATTGATCTTCTTATTAGTAATTTTGCGGATGGATAGATCAATCTTGTGAAGAATAAGATGTAATCATAAAGAAGGTAATGAAGGGTACAACTTCATCACCAGTTGTTATTGCAAAATATCATTATCAACATTAAGTAGGTGGGTGAAATTAAATATAAGATGAACGTAGGTTGGGTTGAAGTATGAAACCCAACACCCCTATCGCCAACCCATCCTACAAATAATTGCGCCTCCCTACTTATCAATTTTATTTTAAACACTAAGGAGCTATGGAGTGGAAAATAAAAGGATATCTTTTTGTCCGCAGGGAGTATTAGTTATATTACTGTGCTTAATTGGTGCTTTGGGAAGTGGGTTAGTGTTGTTTTTAAAAACAACTGCTTCTCCACCTCAAAATGATAATAATACTCCTCCCAGAATTTCTTCTAAGTTTACTAATGGAAAATCTCTGGATAGGTTTAAGACTACCATGCTCACTACTTGGCACAAAGAAGCACAATCTAAGGGGATAATTCCTGACGTACCTTCCCAGTTCCAAGGAAAAGTTATTAAGTCAGCTATCTTACCTTCTAATACAAAGGTTATAGCGCTTACCTTTGACGATGGTCCCTGGCCCAAAAGTACGGCCCAGGTTCTGGATATTCTCAACAAAAATGATATTAAGGGCACTTTCTTCGTAGTTGGAAAAAATGTCCAGCGCTATCCCGATTTAACTAGACGTATAGTTAATGAGGGTCATTCTATAGCTAATCACACTTGGCATCATTGGTATCACGCCATGAATCCTCAAGTTGCTGCATACGAAGTTGCAAGCACTACAGATATTATATTCAAAACTACAGGAGTGAAAACAGGACTGTTTCGTCCCCCCGGTGGTGCTATGACTAATGGAGTCGCATCCTATGCTAAAAATAATCAATATGCTGTTATTATGTGGTCTTCCGATTCCATAGACTACTCTCGTCCTAATCCTAAGAAAATTATTAGTAATGTTTTTAAAACAGCACAATCTGGAGGAATTGTGTTAATGCATGATGGAGGAGGAGATCGCTCTCATACTGTTAAAGCTTTACCACAAATTATTAATAAGTTTCGCAAGCAGGGCTACAGTTTTGTCACTGTTCCACAATTGCTAGAAATGCAGGAGAAACCAAAACAGGTAGTTGCTAAGAAGAAATGAACAGGGGAATCTAACTTCCCCCATGACTTGAACCCAACCTACGTTCTCATTTCTTTTGCATTAGCTTCTAAACTATCTGCTTCCGATGGCGGTACTACTTGCCAGAATTTAGGTAGGTATTCTTCCCATTTATTGAGAATTAATTGCGCTTTTTGAGATCCCGTGCGATCGCAGTGGGCTCTAATTAGGTCATACAACTGTTTTTTGCCTGCTTCGGTTACTACGGGCTGAAGTTTAACTATTGTCTTATTCACTAAGTCGGGGAAGCTACCATCTTCGTCTAAGAAGTAGGCCAGTCCTCCAGTCATTCCCGCACCAACGTTACGCCCTACTTTGCCCAAAACTACCACTACCCCACCTGTCATATACTCACAACAGTGGTCTCCAGCTCCTTCAATTACTGCTGTACCTTTGGAATTACGCACTGCAAACCTTTCACCAGCTAAACCACTAGCAAATAAAGCTCCTCCAGTCGCACCATAAAGACAGGTGTTACCAACAATCACGTTTTTACCTGCATCATAGTTAGCTCCCGCTGGGGGTTTAATAATAATTTCCCCACCGTGCATCCCTTTACCTACATAATCATTAGCTTCCCCCTCTAGGGTTAGGGTTATCCCAGGCAAAATAAACGCTCCAAAACTCTGTCCTACACTACCTTGGAAATTTAAGTTTATCTGCCCTTCAAAACCAGAATCACCGTATTTAGATGCGATCGCACCTGCTAATCTTGATCCTACGGTTCTATCGGTGTTTACAACTTTGTAGGTTTTGGTGACTGTAGCTTGATTGGTGATGGTTGTTTGAATATCCTCATCAGCCAAAATTCTGTTGTCTAGAACTTCTCCATTACTGTGAACTTCTTCATGGGTTAACCAAGTACGATTTGATCTAGTATCTGGTAACTTAGTTAAACAGTCTAAATTGACAGATTGGGTTTTGGTTAACTGGACATGGGAACGTTTAGTTAATAGGTCTGCTCTACCAGTCAATTCGTTTAGGGAACGATATCCCAGGTTGGCCAGTAAACTCCGAACCTCTTCTGCTATAAAATAGAAGAAGTTTACCACATGTTCGGGAATACCCGTAAACCTTTGACGTAGTTCTTCTTTTTGGGTAGCTACACCTTTGGGACATGTGTTTAAATGACACACCCGCGCCATAATACAACCCTCGGCAATCATTGCTATAGACCCAAAACCAAATTCTTCTGCACCCATTAAAGCAGCAACTACAACATCCCAACCACTTTTGATGCCACCATCAACCCTTAAAACTACGCGATCGCGCAGCCCGTTATCCATCAGTACCCGATGCACTTCGGTTAATCCGAGTTCCCATGGGCTACCCGCATGTTTAATAGAACTCAAGGGAGAAGCTCCAGTACCTCCATCATGACCAGAAATTTGGATAACATCAGCATTAGCTTTGGCCACACCTGCTGCAATTGTCCCAATACCAATTTCTGCCACCAATTTTACCGAAACCTTTGCTTTGGGATTAATTTGATGCAGGTCAAAAATCAACTGTGCTAAATCCTCAATCGAATAAATATCATGATGGGGGGGTGGAGAAATCAAAGTTACACCCGGTTTAGAACGTCGCAACATAGCAATGTAAGGACTCACTTTCGGTCCGGGTAGCTGTCCACCTTCACCGGGTTTTGCACCCTGGGCAATTTTGATTTCTAACTGTTTAGCACTGGCTAAATATCCCGGTGTTACGCCAAAACGACCGGAAGCTATCTGTTTAATGGCACTGGAAGCCGTATCACCATTTCTCAAGCCATTTAAATGAGGTAAAGTCAGTGAATGCCCATTTTCATCCACATCCTTTAACACCCCATAACGCACTGGATCTTCCCCACCTTCCCCAGAATTGGACTTACCACCAATACGATTCATGGCAATGGCTAGATTTTCATGGGCTTCCCGTGATAATGCTCCTAAAGACATCCCACCAGTACAGAAACGTTTAGCAATATCACTGACACTTTCCACCTCTTCTAAATCTATCTTCGAGCGATCGCTATTAAAGTCCAATAAATCTCTCAAAGCGGTAGTTGGTCTGGTTTGCAAGTGGTGTTTATAAACCTGATAATGGTCATACTGCTTACCATCTACAGCTTTATGTAAAGCTTTCACCAATTCTGGATTATTACTATGATATTCTCCACCGGGGCGAAACTGAACAAATCCCAGGTTCTCCAACTTCTTCGTTGATAATTCGGGGAAGGCCTTACTGTGGAAAGAAAGCACCTCCTGAGCTAATTCCCCACAACTGATACCACCAATACGCGATGTAGTGCCTTTAAAACCTAACTTAATTAGATCCTCACCAATACCAATGGCTTCAAAAATTTGTGCTGCTTGATAACTAGAAAGCAGGGAAATTCCCATTTTAGAAAGGATCTTCAACAAACCGGACTCCACCGCTTGACGATAATTGGCAACTGCTTGCTCCAGGGAAATATCATTTAACTTACCCCGCTCTCGCAACTGCTGGGTTCTAGGATCAAGCCACCAATCACGCACCGTGTCCAAGGCCATATATGGACAAACCGCACCCGCACCGTAGCCCAACAAACAGGCAAAATGATGGGTACTCCAACACTGGGCGGTGTGCACCACCAAGGAGGTTTTCATTCTGATTCCCTGGCTAATTAAGTAGTGATGTACCGCACCCACAGCTAATAATGGTGGAATATAACTTAAATTAGCATTAATTCCTTTTTGACCATCCAGAGCAATTTTATCACTCAGGATTAGGATTTTTGCTCCTGCTCGCACAGACTCTGCTGCTTGTTTTTGCAAAGACTCCACAGCTACCTTTAATCCTTCCGGACCTCCATCAATAGCAAATAGGGTAGATATTTCAGCTGTACCAAATCCACACAATTTAATTGCTTCCAAATCCCCATCGGTCAAAACGGGTGAGTCTAATCTTAATCTTTGATCTCCTCCCGATTGAGGATCTAATAAATTTCCCCTTTCCCCTAGTTCCACTGTTAAGGACATCACCAATTTTTCCCGTAGGGGGTCAATGGGGGGGTTAGTTACCTGGGCAAAACGCTGCTTAAAATAATCGTAGAGCAGATGGGGTTTGGCCGATAAAACTGCTAGGGGAATATCGTCACCCATACTAAAAGTTGGTTCCGCTCCCGTATTACCCATGACGTGAATAATCATTTCCACATCTTCACTTGTGTAGCCAAACGCAATCTGGTTTTGCAACAGAGTTTCCCTATCTGGTACTTCCCAACTGAGACTCCCATTTGCACTGGATGGTAATAAATCCTTTAAGTCTTGACGGTGTTTTTGTAACCATTCCTTATATGGATGTAACTTAGCAATCCGCTGTTTAATTTCCCAGTTCTTTAACACCTCATTGCTAATCAAGTCCACCGCAATCATTTGTCCTGGACCGAGTCTACCCTTCTCCACAATACTTGCTTCAGGAAAATCCACCACACCCGCTTCTGAAGCGACCACAATATAATCATCATTGGTAATTACATAACGCGCTGGTCTCAGTCCATTCCTATCTAAGGTCGCCCCTACACTTTTACCATCACTAAATACTATGAGAGCAGGTCCATCCCAAGCTTCTTGCAGTCCACTGTAATATTCGTAGAAATCCACAATTTCTGGGTGATCTTTTAAGGAAGGTTGATGTTTATATGCTTCTGGCACCATTATCATCAACGCCTCTAAAGGACTACGCCCAGAGCGTACTAATAACTCTAGGACGTTATCTAAGTTTGCCGAATCACTACTATCTGAATTAACTAAAGGTTTATATTCTTCATCCCTACCTTGCCAAAGGGGATGTACTAGAATAGATTCCCTCGCCCTCATCCAGTTAATATTGCCCAGTAGGGTGTTAATTTCCCCATTGTGACCCAGCAACCGCATTGGTTGAGCTAAAGGCCATTTAGGCATAGTATTGGTACTAAAACGACGATGATATACGGCAAAAGCAGATTTAAAGGCTGGATTCTTTAAGTCTTGATAAAAACTGCCCAAAACGGCTGAGCGTACCATACCCTTATAAACTATGGTGCGACTGGAGAGGGAGCAAACATAAAAGTCATCTTCTAATTCTCTTAGCTGTTTTGCAGCTTTCACTATCCGACGACGCACTATATACATTTCTCTTTCTAATTCATCCCCGCTTTTATCTGCGGAACGGACAAATACCTGCTCTATATGTGGTTGATTTTCCCGCGCTTGTTTTCCTAGAACCTCTGGAGATACGGGTACTGCTCGCCAACCCAAAACCTCTAACTTTTCTTCAGTGATCACCTGTTCAAATAGTTGTCTGGCTTTTCTGGCGGATTCTTGCTCTTTGGGTAAGAATATCATTCCTACAGCTATATTACCTGTGTTATCAGTCCATCCTTCTTCTGCTAACAATTGCCAGGGAATAGCTGTTAAAATCCCCGCTCCATCTCCTGAGTCTTTATCCGCACTACACCCTCCCCGATGCTCTAAACAGGTTAGTGCGTCTAACGCCTTGGTTAAAATTTCATGATTGGCATAGTTTTTCCTATGGGCAATAAATCCCACTCCACAAGCATCTCGCTCTTCTACCAACCACCTTTGTCCCTGATAAATTTCCCTATTTTCTTCATCCAACATTGTGATATTTTGAGCTTGATTTGATGATTGATCATTCATATTTTGGTTCTCGTTCTTTTACTGAGTGTTGTTACCGGAAGTAATGGTAAATTCGTTGACAAAACATATCAATTTTTATATTGATATAAATCTAGCCCTATTTTGGCAGTTTAGTGCTTATATCTACTCACCTATATTAGTTCATACCCGGTTTTTGTTGGTGGTTTGGGACAGCGAGTGTCTTTCCTGCTAAAGGATAAAACCTGAGCCGGAATATGGTTTTACCTGACATTAGGTTATGGTTTCTATAGGTTGATAGTGAATCCTTTTTCCGTGGTCAAAAAGTACAAGTATCTATAAGATATAATACCATCCTTGTGGCTAGAAAAGTAATTCTCAAAAATTATTCTCAACTATTTTTTCAATCTGCCTTCATTATTTTGCTATTCTTCATAATTTAGAGCTTATGAAACTAATCACAGCCAGTAAACAAGCATCCTTATGTTTAATTGTAACCTCAGTTCTGATGACAACCGCTAATTTGGGTTTTACCGGTACTGCCCAAGTTGTTCCCCCCACAGGTTCTTCAGGTAATCAAATTACTCTCAATGGTAGTAAGTTGCCAGCATCTTGGATGCAATTACGGGAAGGTGACCAAATAATCACATATTTGAGTGATGCGGCTTTGAGCCAATTTGTAGGGGTGGATTTACTAAACACTACCAATCCGGAATTACAACCGGTTGATTGGTATTCTAACGTACCTGTGAAAACTCTGAAAGCCACAATTTTAGGGGGATATCGCTATTTAGAAATTTCCCCCCTGGCGGAAAAAAATAAGTGGCAAATTCAAACCAACGGTGCTAATTTGATGATTTCTACCCCCTCGGTAACAATCAATGATATCCGTCAGGGTAAGGGGTCTTGGGGAGACCGTTTGGTCATAGATATGGATTATGCTGCACCTTGGAAGGTAAGACCTGGTCAACCTATTAACTCAGGATCCATTGTTCCCAATTCAGCACCGGGCCAAGCCCCTGTACAACCTAATCGGGAATGGATTGTTAGTATAGATGGTAAAGCAAATGACGCACTGGTCAAAAAGTATCTGGCTACATCTAGTCCAAATCCCCTCATACGAAAAATTCAGATCACTAACCGGGTGAAAAATACACAGCAGACCAATATACATTTAACTTTACCCTTTGCTTCATCTCCCCGCGTTACTACCCTTTCTAACCCTAACCGCTTGATTATTGATGTGCGTCAGGATGCTTTGGTTCCTAGAGATATTACTTGGAGTAAAGGACTCCGTTGGCAACAAAGATTTATTAATCTCGGCAAAGACAGCTTTCCTGTAGTTTGGTTGGAAATTAATCGGAAAACATCAGGGTTAAATTTACAACCCATATTACCCAATCCTCAAACACAAACAGGCACAGCACCACTAACATTAACTGCACAACGCTACTCAGCTATGGCGGGAATTAATGGTGGTTACTTTAATCGTAATAATCAGCTACCATTAGGTGCAGTACGCCAAAATGACCAGTGGATTTCAGGACCTATACTCAATCGAGGTGCGATCGCATGGAATGATCAAGGGGAGTTTTATTTTGGTAGGTTGAGTTTAAACGAAACACTAATTGTCAATCAGGATAATAAACAAACATCTCTCCCAGTTTTGTTTTTGAATAGTGGCTATGTACAAAATGGCATAGCTCGTTATACATTTGCTTGGGGACCTAACTATGTACCACTAACCAACAATGAAACTATCATAACAGTTCAAAATGGTAAGATTACTAAACAGTCCCCACCAGGGGGGGCAATTTCTATACCTGGGGATGGCTATTTACTCATCTTGCGGGGAACTGCTGTGAGTAAAACTTCTCTGTTAAGTGTTGGCACAAAAGTAAATTTGGAAAGTTCCACCACACCGGGTGAGTTTAATACCTATCCCCACATTATTGG
The DNA here is from genome assembly GCF_001432185.1 of Cylindrospermopsis sp. CR12. NCBI lineage: Bacteria > Bacillati > Cyanobacteriota > Cyanophyceae > Nostocales > Aphanizomenonaceae > Cylindrospermopsis > Cylindrospermopsis sp. CR12. The sequence continues at coordinate 47,816 of NZ_LMVE01000133.1, forward strand.
AGCAGGTCCGTTATTAATTCAAAATCAGCGAATTGTTGTTGATGCCAAAGCTGAAAAATTCAGTCAGGCTTTCATCAAGGAACGAGCGGTTCGTAGTGCTATATGCACCACTAACAATGACAATTTAATTCTTGCTGCAGTTAATAACCGTGTCGGTGGATGGGGACCAACATTAGAAGAACATGCCCAGCTCATGCAAAAAATAGGTTGTACAAATGCCCTTAATCTAGATGGGGGTAGTTCTACAAGCTTATATCTAGGTGGACAATTGCTAGACCGGTTCCCCAACACTGCTGCTCGTGTTCATAATGGCATTGGTGTTTTCTTAAAATAAATGAATTATGAAGAGTTAATGTGGAGCAGGGATTTTTTAGCTCCAGTAGACCATTAGGTTTTAATTTAGTATGGTGATGGGAGATTAATTTAGAGATTAGTTTGGAGATTAATTTGGAGATTAGTATGGCTCAATTGACAGAAAAACTTTCCCACAATGCACTTAGTCTCAGCACCACTGCTGACCATAAGGGAATCGTTGCTGGTGAATTACGTCCTTGGGGATCATTCACCGTTTTAGAGGAAGGAAGAGGCTATAAAATTAAACGTATTGAGGTTAAACCCGGACATCGTCTTAGTTTGCAAATGCACCACCACCGCAGTGAACACTGGATAGTCGTCTCTGGTACAGCTAAAGTTGTGTGTGGAGATCGGGAAATCCTCCTGAGTAATAATCAGTCCACATACGTGCCTCAATGTACAGTGCACCGCTTAGAAAATCCCGGTGTCATTCCCTTAATTTTAATAGAAGTCCAAAATGGAGAATATTTGGGGGAAGATGATATTATTCGTTACCAAGATGATTATGCTCGTGATCATCATTGAGAATGGTATGGATAAAGCCTTAACCACTTAAACCTTAATTAGCCACTTCCCTGCCATGATTAGCTTGAGTTCAGCAGCTACCAATGAAATTGGACGCTTAAAATCCAAACATCAGCCCCATAGTTTATTCCGGGTGCGGGTGCAACCAGGTGGTTGCTCCGGGTGGTTATACCATATCTCCTTTGACCAGTTAATTAACCCAGAAGATCAAGTGTTTGATATTGACAACCTGCAACTGGTCATGGATCAGGAAACCATAAAGTATATCAACGGTTTAACCATTGATTATTCTGAAGACCTTATGGGTGGGGGTTTTCGTTTCCGCAATCCCCTGGCCACCTCCACCTGTAGCTGCGGTAATTCCTTTTCCATGAAATCTTAACTCACCGTTAATTACAAAAAAATAATTGACGGAAAAACCAAAAAAAAGTTATAATCAGGATTTGTTAAAATAAAAAATAGGCAGCTTAATGCGCTGTAACTCATGCCAACAATACAGCAGCTAATACGTAGTGAGCGCGAACTAGCGCGTCAGAAAACCAAGTCCCCTGCTCTGAAGCAATGTCCTCAACGTCGAGGAGTGTGTACCAGGGTATATACAACCACCCCCAAAAAGCCCAACTCAGCTCTGCGGAAAGTGGCAAGGGTGAGACTGACCTCCGGATTTGAGGTGACGGCTTATATTCCGGGAATTGGTCACAACTTGCAGGAACACTCGGTGGTGATGATTCGTGGTGGTCGGGTAAAAGATTTGCCTGGGGTCAGATACCACATTATCCGTGGCACCCTAGATACAGCTGGAGTGAAAGACCGGAAGCAAGGACGTTCCAAATATGGAACTAAACGCCCGAAACAAACGAAAAAATAGGTTTTAGGCGATTAATTGTCTTTAGGATTAATCGCCCTAACTAACACCCTGTGTTATGGAAGAAAGCCTTCTGTGTTTGATAGAGAGTGAAGATGTTCTGATAACATATAATCTCGTAGTTTCGTTTACTAAAATTTCCAGTTTAAGGATAAAGTATGTCTCGTCGTGGTGTTAGTCAAAAGCGGCCAGTTCCGCCAGACTCAGTGTACAATAGCCGCCTTGTCAGTATGATAATGCGGCGGGTAATGCGTCATGGCAAAAAGTCTCTGGCCGCTAGAATAGTTTATGATGCCTTCAAGACAATTGAAGATAGAACAGGTGGCAGCCCCTTAGAGGTATTTGAGAGGGCAGTGCGCAATGCTACCCCTCTAGTAGAAGTAAAAGCTAGAAGGGTAGGTGGTGCAACCTATCAAGTACCAATGGAAGTCCGGGCGGACCGGGGAACAGCTTTAGCTCTAAGATGGTTGGTGCAGTTTTCTAGATCGCGCCCAGGTCGTACCATGGCTAGTAGACTGGCCAATGAGCTAATGGACGCATCTAACGAAACAGGAAGTGCCATTCGTAAGCGGGAAGAAACTCACCGCATGGCGGAAGCAAATAAAGCATTTGCACACTACCGTTATTAAGTGAGATATGCACCGATATATCCTCAGTTTGCGAGGAGTACATCGCTAAATTTCTGCCTAAGACGGTTTTCCGTAAAAGTATAGAATCTTAACAAAGAGTAATATACAAGATATCATGGCACTATAATTATTAGGAGGTAAATGTGGCACGCACAAACCCGCTAGAGAAGGTACGCAATATCGGTATTGCGGCGCACATAGATGCGGGCAAAACTACAACGACAGAGAGAATACTATTTTACTCTGGGATAATTCATAAAATTGGCGAAGTTCACGAAGGAACAGCCGTAACCGACTGGATGGAGCAGGAAAGGGAAAGGGGAATTACCATCACCGCTGCTGCTATTAGTACCAGTTGGAAAGATCATCAAATTAACATTATTGACACTCCTGGTCACGTAGACTTCACCATAGAAGTGGAACGTTCCATGCGGGTGTTGGATGGGGTGATAGCCGTATTTTGTTCTGTGGGTGGAGTTCAACCCCAGTCCGAAACCGTATGGCGGCAAGCAGATCGCTATAAAGTGCCTCGTATAGCTTTCATTAACAAGATGGATCGCACAGGAGCGAATTTCTACAAAGTGCATGAGCAAATGTGCGATCGCCTGCGTGCTAATGCCATAGCCATCCAACTTCCCATAGGTAGCGAGAGCGAGTTCCAAGGTATTGTAGATTTGGTGCGGATGCGTGCATATATTTACACTAATGACCAAGGGACAGATATTCAGGAAACAGAAATTCCGGCTGAATTAGCAGAGCAAGCGGCAGAGTATCGAGTAAAGCTGATTGAAGCAGTAGCGGAAACAGAAGATGCTCTGATGGAGAAGTATTTTGCGGGTGAAGATCTCACCGAAGCGGAAATTCGTAGTGCCCTGAGAAAGGGAACAGTTGCTGGAACAATTGTACCAGTTCTTTGTGGTTCAGCCTTCAAAAACAAAGGCGTACAGTTGATGTTGGATGCAGTGGTAGATTACCTACCAGCTCCAATAGATGTACCAGCGATTCAAGGTACACTACCCAACGGGGATACAGTAGAGCGGAGAGCTGAGGATAGCCAACCTCTATCAGCTTTAGCCTTCAAAATTATGGCAGATCCCTATGGAAGACTTACCTTTGTTCGGGTTTACTCTGGCGTGCTGAAGAAAGGTAGTTACGTACTTAATGCTACCAAGGGTAAGAAAGAACGTATTTCTAGACTGGTGGTGCTAAAAGCGGATGAGCGTCAGGACGTAGAAGAACTGCGTGCTGGTGACTTAGGAGCAGCAGTAGGGTTAAAAGACACCTTGACAGGTGACACCCTATGTGATGAAGGATCCCCAGTAATTCTGGAGTCCCTATTTATTCCCGAGCCAGTGATTTCTGTTGCGGTAGAGCCTAAGACCAAAAATGACATGGATAAGCTTTCCAAAGCTTTACAGGCTCTTTCAGAAGAGGATCCCACCTTCCGGGTTAGTGTAGACCCAGAAACCAATCAGACGGTAATTGCTGGTATGGGGGAACTGCACCTAGAAATTCTGGTAGACCGGATGTTACGGGAATTTAAGGTAGAGGCCAACGTGGGTGCACCCCAGGTAGCCTACCGAGAAACCATCCGCAAAGCCGTCAACAGAATCGAGGGCAAATTTATTCGTCAAAGTGGCGGTAAAGGTCAATATGGTCACGTAGTCATTGACCTGGAACCGGGTGAACCTGGGACTGGTTTTGAATTCGTCTCCAAAATAGTTGGTGGTGTGGTTCCCAAAGAATACATTGGACCATCGGAGCAGGGTATGAAAGAATGCTGCGAATCTGGTGTATTAGCTGGATATCCACTCATTGATGTGAAGGCTACCCTAATAGATGGTTCCTACCATGATGTAGACTCTTCAGAAATGGCCTTCAAAATTGCTGGGTCCATGGCTATGAAAGAAGCTGTGGCAAAAGCCTCACCTGTGCTGTTAGAACCCATGATGAAAGTTGAGGTAGAAGTACCTGAGAACTTCCTGGGTGATGTAATGGGGGATTTAAACTCCCGTCGCGGACAAATTGAGGGCATGGGTTCGGAGCAGGGACTGGCTAAGGTAACTGCTAAAGTACCCTTAGCGGAAATGTTTGGCTATGCTACGGATATCCGGTCTAAAACTCAAGGACGGGGTATTTTTTCCATGGAATTTAGCCATTACGATGAAGTACCTCGCAATGTGGCTGAGGCAATTATCGCAAAAAGCAAAGGGAACGCATAATTAAAAAAGGAGATATACATGGCACGCGCAAAATTTGAAAGGAACAAACCTCACGTTAATATTGGCACTGTTGGCCACGTTGACCACGGTAAAACAACTTTAACAGCAGCTATTACCATGACCTTGGCCGCTTTGGGTCAAGCAGTGGCTAAAGGCTATGACCAAATTGATAATGCGCCCGAAGAAAAAGCTCGGGGTATTACCATCAATACTGCCCACGTTGAGTATGAAACAGAAAAACGTCACTACGCTCACGTGGATTGTCCGGGACACGCTGACTATGTGAAGAATATGATCACTGGTGCTGCACAAATGGATGGGGGTATTTTAGTAGTAGCTGCTACTGATGGACCCATGCCTCAAACCCGTGAACACATTCTTCTTGCAAAACAGGTGGGTGTTCCTAGCTTGGTTGTCTTCTTAAACAAAGAAGATATGATGGATGACCCCGAATTGTTGGAACTGGTAGAACTGGAACTGCGGGAATTATTGACCAGTTATGAATTTGATGGCGATAATATCCCCATTATCAAGGGTTCTGGTTTGCAAGCTCTGCAAGCAATGACTGCTAATCCTAAGACTCAACGAGGCGAAAATCCTTGGGTAGATAAAATCTACGAACTGATGGATGCTGTAGATTCCTATATCCCCACCCCTGAGCGCGATATAGACAAACCCTTCTTGATGGCAGTAGAGGATGTGTTCTCTATTACTGGTCGTGGTACGGTCGCTACTGGTCGGATTGAACGTGGTAAGGTGAAGGTTGGTGATAACGTTGAATTAGTAGGTATTAGAGATACTCGCGCTACCACGGTGACCGGGATTGAAATGTTCAAGAAGAGTCTTGAAGAAGGTATGGCTGGTGACAATGCGGGTGTGCTACTACGCGGTATTCAAAAAGCCGACATTGAACGGGGTATGGTAATTGCTAAACCCGGTTCTATTACCCCCCACACCCAATTTGAAGGTGAGGTTTATGTTCTCACCGAAAAGGAAGGTGGTCGGAAAACCCCCTTCTTCCCTGGTTATCGTCCCCAGTTTTATGTGCGGACAACCGATGTAACGGGTACTATTAAAGCCTTTACTTCTGATGAGGGCACTGATGTGGAAATGGTAATGCCTGGAGACCGGATTAAAGTGACTGTGGAACTGATTAACCCTGTGGCCATTGAAGAGGGTATGCGTTTTGCTATTCGTGAGGGTGGTCGGACTATCGGTGCGGGTGTGGTGTCAAAAATTGTAAAATAGAACTCGCCTTTTTGCTCTGAAGAAAATGGAGCGGAGATGGTTAAAATTCATCTCTGCTCTTTTTTCTTCCCTCAAGCTCTAAATTTAAAATTCACAGAACCAGGAAAACTAAAGATGGCAACTTTACAGCAGCAAAAGATCAGAATCCGCTTACAAGCTTTTGACCGACGTTTATTAGATACATCTTGCGAGAAGATTGTAGATACGGCCAACCGGACTAACGCTACAGCTATTGGACCTATTCCTTTACCCACAAAACGCAAAATATATTGCGTGCTGCGTTCTCCTCACGTAGACAAGGATTCCCGTGAACACTTTGAAACCCGTACCCATCGTCGTATTATTGATATTCATCAACCATCTTCTAAAACTATTGATGCCCTGATGAAGTTGGATTTACCATCTGGTGTGGATATTGAAGTTAAACTATAGCCAAAACGCTAAATAGTGGAAAAAAGGGGTTGGTAGCTTCCCCTCTTTTCCACTTTTATTTTTTCCTGTTTCTGATACAATATTTTCAAATAATTTCCAAATAATCTCAAGTACAAACTTTCACTCAGACTTGGGTGTAAAATATCAGTAACATACATAGCCTTTATAGTCTTAACAATATACTTTATCCCCTAACCCAAAATGACATCTTCCCCCAAAATTGCCGTCCGCGAACTACCCCTTTTCCCCCTACCAGAAGTGGTGCTTTTCCCCACTAGACCTTTACCCCTGCATGTGTTCGAGTTCCGCTACCGAATTATGATGAATACTATTTTAGAGAGCGATCGCCGGTTTGGGGTGTTAATGGTAAATCCAATTAATGGTGCTATAGCCAATGTTGGGTGTTGTGCAGAAATAATTCATTATCAGCGATTGGAAGATGGCAGAATGGAAATCTTAACTTTAGGACAACAAAGATTTCGAGTGCTTGAATATGTGAGAGAAAAACCCTATCGTGTAGGTTTAGTGGAATGGATGGAAGAAAATCCACCAGCTTTAGATTTAAGACCTCTAGCTAGGGAAGTAGAGCAGCTGTTGCGGGATGTAGTTCGTCTCTCTTCCAAATTGACGGACAGAGATATTGAATTGCCAGAAGATTTGCCAGATTTACCACGGGAGCTATCTTATTGGATAGCCAGTAACCTGTACGGTGTAGCCGATGAACAACAGGCACTGTTGGAATTACAGGATACCCAAGCCCGATTAAACAGGGAGTCGGAAATCTTGACATCTACTCGTAATCATCTAGCCGCACGTTCAGTCTTAAAAGATACCTTTGATGATATAAAGTAGTATGTGAACTTGAAATTAAGATGAACGGGTGACGGTGGCAAAATCTGGTTCTCTCTATGAAGTGGGCAATTTTTTGCATGTACCGTGGGAGGGATTTTTAAGCCATTTTAGGGACTAAAAAGCCAAAACATATTATTTATGACCAAAAACCTCAATATATCAAAACTTTAATCGTTCTAACTCCAATTATTTAGGGTATAACATGAGAATATGTTTATCAAAAACTTTGGTTTTTGCCTTGGACACCTATTTTTATGGACATTCAGTTAATCAACATTGGTTTTGGCAACATAGTTTCTGCTAATCGGGTAATTGCCATTGTCAGTCCCGAATCAGCACCTATTAAGCGAATTATTGGCGATGCCAAAGATAGAGGACAATTAGTTGACGCCACCTATGGTCGTCGCACTAGGGCGGTAATTATCACTGATTCTAGTCATGTTATTCTCTCAGCAATTCAGCCAGAAACAGTGGCCAATCGTTTTGTTCTTTCCCGTGACCATCATACAGCTGATAATTGATTGATAATAAGTCCCAAATTAGACAATGCAATTTTTACCTCTTATTTCCAGTGCTACTACCCACCCCGGTAAGCTAATTGTTTTAACAGGTCCTAGTGGAGTTGGTAAAGGAACTTTAATGCAAAAACTTTTGGCACAACATCCCCAATTGTATTATTCAGTTTCTGCTACTACTCGCTCTCCTCGTCCCGGGGAAATTGATGGCAAAAGTTATTACTTTATCACCCCCAACAGCTTTCAAGAGTTAGTTGCTCAGGGGGAATTTTTGGAGTGGGCGGAATTTGCTGGTAATTATTATGGAACTCCTCGTGCTGCTGTTCTCGAGCAAATTCAGTTGGGAAGATCGGTGATTTTAGAAATTGAATTGGCTGGGGCCAGACAAATCAAAGCTTCTTACCCTGACGCCTTAAGCATTTTTATTTTGCCTCCTTCATTTCTAGAATTAGAAAACCGCATCCGAGCAAGAGGACAAGATTCGGATGAAGCCATCACTCGTCGTCTTAACCGAGCTAAGGAAGAAATTAAAGCCGCTTCAGAATTTGATATTCAAATTGTCAATGATAACTTTGCTACAACGTTAAATGAACTAGAAACTATTTTAAAAACTATTTCAAGTTTTTCACAGCTTTGAGACTTAGATCTTCATCTTTTCCTTGATCTTCATCTTTTCCTTCCACCTACCCAGATTGTTAAGGTCTGAGTAGGTTTGGGTGGACATTAATAAGCGGGCGCAGAAATTATGGAAATTAACCAATTAAACCTTGGATAATTCCAGAGTTCAGGGTCAAAAAGAAAGCAACTACAGCACCACCAATACCACCAATTAAGAACGCACTGGTGAAGTTATTCCAACTTTCTTTGGAGTTAAATGCGTCTCCTGGAACTTTGGTCACAGTTACACTCGCTAGCGCTGGAGCAGGATTGCTATTAGCATACAGAGACAGACATGCGGTAAGAATGATAACTAAACCCACACTGCCCAATAATCCAGCTAAATTGGCATTGGCAGAATCACGTAGGGGACCTAACTTATCAAAAGGCCCAAAGAGTAAGTAGCCATGTGCCATACCCACTTCCAGTCCTCGTCTAAAAGGAGTTAAGCCAGGTCTATAAGCAGGTAAGTTGCCAATAAACCACTTAACCAAAGGGGATGAGTTAATTGGGGTTTCCAAATTTCCATCCTGGGGATTACCACCAGCTGCTCTTACAGTTTGCTGATTTCTGGGATCACTGGGGAGATTTTTAGATTTATTTGCTGCTTGTGCCATGTTTTGTATTGCCTCAATATTGCTTCAACATTATGGTCGGTAAACAGTTGTGAAGGATAGGTTGAGATATGGTTAACTCTCCTAAATGGTACTGTTTACCGATCAAGACTATATTTCGGTCTAGCTGGCCTAGGGTAGGGGGTGGAACAGTAGGTCAGGGAAAAAGCGGTTAAATTCGATGAGAATACCCGCTGTGATAGTCAGCCAAATTGTAGCTGCTACGGGAGCTGTGGAAATGAACTTGATTAGGTAGGATGATTGATCGCTTTTATCAGCCATGGATTTAGTCTCCGAAAACAAGTGGATAGAAGCAGATGAACTAGCGAGGAGAAACGGTAATTTCCGAGTCCTTAGCAGTTAATTCACCAGAGAGAAATTCTTTAATCGCTGCTGCTGGCCAAGCAAACCCAGTGGTGATAATGGGTAGTGCTAAACCCAGATCAATTTGGATCTCTTTTTGCTCGCTATCAGCTTCTTTTTTGATTGCTTGTAAATAAGCACGGCCTACCCAACCAATCCAACCAGCAATGTAAAGGAAAAGAATACTAGGAATTAAAAAGTCCCCTGCACGATCTAAACGACCGTCAACAATTAGGTGAGGATAGCCCTCAGGACCACATAGAGCCTGTGAATATCGTTCAAACCGTTTTTTCCCAGATTCGGGATCAGCAGTGGTATTACGGGCATTTAGAGCCAGATCTTGAAAAGCGGGAGAGTCTTTACAAGGAACAAGGTTGGCACCCAGGGCGTGGGCCTGAGGGGCAAAATTGAACCAGAGACCAATCGCTAAAATCAAAGCAAACAATCGTCGCATGGAGTTGTTTCCCTTTGTTACAAAAAAGTAAGTTTTTTGACTTTTCTCCGCTCTAAAGAGACGGAAATTCATTTTGGCGCAGTCAAAAACGCCTCACTGACTCCATCTGGATCAACTCCAAATATTGTCGATACTTTTTTTCATGTTACCATGGTGTACAAAACGAAGCGGCCTGTACAGTGTGGGATTTTGATAACTAGCAAGTCATCATACTCTTGGCAAGGAATCGAGTAAAGTTGAACTAAATAAAAGTTAAAGCTTCGCAACCAAAAGTAAGATTTGACGACTTGGGGGATTGAACAGATCTCTCATTCCCATTTTCTCACACCTAAAACAAATTATGACAACTATATTAGCTATCGAAACCAGTTGTGATGAGACTGCTGTGGCTATCGTTAAAAATCGTTACGTGAAAAGCAGTGTCATAGCTTCCCAGATTCCTCTCCATCAGCAGTATGGTGGAGTGGTTCCAGAGGTGGCTTCTAGACAACATTTAGAAACAATTAATCAGGTAATAGCACAGGCCCTAGATGACAGTTTGATGGAATGGGGAGAAATTGATGGTGTTGCTGCTACTTGTGCCCCCGGACTGGTGGGAGCTTTATTAGTGGGTCTCACTGCTGGAAAAACTTTGGCTATGGTCCATGAAAAGCCTTTTTTGGGAGTTCACCACCTAGAAGGTCATATTTATGCTACCTATTTGGCTGAACCTGATTTGAATCCCCCCTTTCTTAGCTTACTTGTTTCTGGTGGACATACAAGCTTGATTTATGTTCAAGATTGTGGTAAGTACGAAACTTTAGGACAAACTGTTGATGATGCTGCAGGTGAGGCCTTTGATAAGGTGGCTCGCTTATTGGGCTTAGCTTATCCCGGGGGCCCAATTATTGACCAGTTGGCACAAATGGGCAATCCTCATGCTTTCTCTTTGCCAGAAGGCAAAATTTCTTTGCCCCAAGGTGGTTATCACCCCTATAATTCTAGTTTTAGTGGTCTAAAAACAGCTGTGTTAAGGCTTGTGCAACAATTTCAAAAAGATGGGGAAAAAATACCTGTAGCAGATATTGCTGCCAGCTTTCAAGCAACTCTGGCTAAAGCCTTGACTAAAAGAGCGATCGCCTGTGCATATAATTATGGTATAAAAACAATTGCCGTAGGTGGTGGTGTGGCAGCTAACAGTGGGCTTAGACAACACTTACAAGCTGCTGCCAGAGAGCATAATCTCCAGGTTCTTTTCCCCCCCTTAAAATTCTGTACTGATAATGCTGCTATGATTGGTTGTGCTGCATCTGACCATCTGTCACGTGGTCACCGGTCTAATTTGACTTTAGGGGTTCATTCCCGACTACCTGTGACTCAGGTGATGGATTTATATAAAGTTTAACCAGTAATAATTGAAATAATATGTTGACTAACTGCATCCGGTTGCTCTAGCATGGCCAGGTGGCCACAATTGGGAATTTCAATCACATTATCGCCAACATATTGAAACAGCCAATGAAAGCTGGCCAAATGACGTACATACTTAGGTTCTATTACCTTATCATTAGCGCCCGTTAAAAAGTAAACTGGCTGTTTTATCTGTGAAACTAACTGAGGTAAACTATTCACTTCCTCTTCAGTTGTGGAACTCATAAGTGTTCCTATAGCTGATTGAGGATCAGCGATGATAAAATCCATAATTCTTTGACGGGCCCAGTGCCGATCCAAAGGACGTGCCACATTAGTTCTAGTAAAAAACAAATCAATTAAAGGGAGTTGGTAAAGCCAACGAGGTCGTATTTGGAGAAACTTTTGACCGGTGGCACGAAACCGCTCAAAGGCCTCTTTCAAGTAAATTCCACCACCAGCATTAATACAAATTACACCTTGAACCAAGTTTGGCAATTGCAATGCGGTTCTTAAAGCAATTGTACCTCCCCAGGAATGACCAATTAGCCAAACTCTAGAAATACTCAGTAATTCCAGGAGAGTAATTAGGTCTTGAGAATAGGCCCCAGTGGAATAGGGAGAATGCTCATGGGAGTTATCGGGTTGATCACAGGATTGGCATTGAGATTCCCCAAAACCCCGCAAATCGTATGACAGACACTGAAAATCAAGGGAGATACGGGAAATTAGCGGTTGCCAATAGCTACGACTATTTAGCCAACCGTGGATAAACACCAGGGTTTCAGGGTGGGAGGTAGGGACTGTTAATTCGTAGGCGTGTGGAACGCCATGTATTTCTATTTTTGCCATACCCGGGGTTTGATAGGGGAAGTTAAATCAATTACAGTCAAGTTTCCTAGACTATTTTAACCTGTTCTATGCCCAACTATAAAATCTGGAACTGGAAGGAACAGAAAGTGCTAAAGTTAAAAGTGTGTGAAAAATCTGATCCAGAATCACGATTACCCTTTCTGACCTCTATTCAACTTACCCCCTGTGGTTCTTGAGCAGAAATTAAATGGTATAAGCGTTTTTCTAGATTAGTAAGCACTGTCAAATATCAACAACTTATTCGTGTTACCCGAACCGCATTGGCATGGGTTTTTGGAAAACTTGGTTTACTAATTCCAACTCTGTAGCGACAACTAAAACCGGCACATTTGATGAGTATGCACGGGGACGTAATTCTAGCGTCAGTGGCGATACCATTGTCTTCAGCACTGAACGAGATATTGATCTATACGAACTGGAAGAACTCTGTGATGCGGTTGGTTGGTCGCGCCGTCCCCTAAGAAAAGTGAAAAGAGCCATTGACCATAGCTTCCTCGTAGCCTCCATGTGGCAAATAGGAGGGAGCAAAAAGCGGTTAATTGGTTTTGCTCGTGCTACGTCAGATCATGCTTTTAATGCCACTATTTGGGATGTGGTAGTTCATCCAGACTTCCAAAATCAGGGTTTGGGTAAGGCATTGATGAAATTTGTTCTCAAAAAACTCAGAAACGAGGAAATTAGTAATGTGACTCTTTTTGCTGATGCCCATGTGGTCGATTTCTACCGCACTATGGGGTTTATCCCAGACCCAGAGGGGATTAAGGGGATGTTCTGGTATCCTTAATGATCCTGGGAAAGGGAGGTCATGTAAAAAGTCGGGATGACAGGATTTGAACCTGCGGCATCCTGCTCCCAAAGCAGGCGCGCTACCAAGCTGCGCTACATCCCGATAAGTGGACTTTTATGTGGGGCGGAAGTTTTACGCACCATATAACACCATATACAAACTAACTTATTTTTTTTGTTTTGTCAACAGCAACTGCACTTTTTTTGAAAGTTAGTGGTCGAAGGAGCATGTTGCACCTCCACAATTTGTTAAACTTTCAATGGCAGTCTGTGGGATAGTTCCCAGATGTTTCAAACAAAATACGCTAATTCAAAACAAGGAGAATCACAGCAAATGGGCGGGGAAATTTTAAATGCAGGCATTTTGTCCTTCGGACTGATTTTCGCTGGTTGGGCTATCGGTGCCCTACTGCTGAAAATTCAGGGAGCAGGAGAATAGATTCAAAAAAATGGGTAACTCCCCACCTGAAGGTGGGGGATCCCAACCACAAAAATGTGAAAAATGTAAAGTTTTATTTCTATACCTGAACTCTGTTAAAATTTTTATCACAAAACATAAAAATTTATAACGACCATAATGACATTACTAGTTGTTGGTGCTACTGGCACTCTTGGCAGACAAGTTGTTCGTCGTGCTGTAGATGAGGGTTACAAAGTCCGCTGTTTAGTAAGAAGTCTGAAAAAAGCAGCATTTCTGAAAGAGTGGGGCGCCGAACTGGTGAAAGGGGACTTGTGTTATCCAGAAACCTTAGTGGGTGCTTTAGAAGGCGTAACGCAGGTAATAGACGCTTCCACTTCTCGTGCCACAGATTCATTAACTATTAAACAAGTGGACTGGGAAGGTAAAGTAGCATTAGTTCAAGCTGCTAAGTCTGCTGGTATAGAGCGGTTTATTTTCTTCTCAATTTTGGATGCTGAAAAATATCCTAATGTCCCCTTGATGGAAATTAAGCGCTGTACAGAGTTGTTCATAGTTGAATCTGGCTTAAACTATACAATTTTAAGACTAGCTGGTTTTATGCAAGGGTTGATTGGTCAATATGGCATTCCTATTTTGGAAAATCAGCCAGTGTGGGTAACTGGTGAGTCCTCACCGGTAGCTTATATGGATACCCAAGATATTGCTAAGTTTGCAATTCGGGCTCTGACTGTACCAGACACTGAGAAACAAACCTTTCCTCTAGTTGGGACTCGTGCTTGGAGTGCAGAAGAAATAATTGATATTTGTGAGCGCCTGTCAGGAAAAGATGCCAAAATCACACGAATGCCCTTAGGCCTGCTACGGGGTGTTCAGGGTCTGCTACGATTTTTTCAGTGGGGGTGGAATGTGGCTGATAGACTGGCCTTTTCAGAAGTTCTAGCCAGTGGTAAACCTCTCAATGCTTCTATGGACGAAGTATACACAGCATTTGGACTAGATAAACAACAAATTACTACTGTAGAAGTTTACTTACAGGAGTATTTTAGTAGGATTATGAAAAAGCTAAAAGAGTTAGACTACCAAAAAGCAAAAGAGAAGAAAAAAGACAAAAAAACCCCTTTCAAGCAGTCTACAAAAGTTAATAGTCAATAAAATTCCCAATCGGTGACTATATTATTCCAAAATGTGTCAGGATAACTAAATATCAAGCAGCGCCCAAACCTGGATGTTTTAATGTGCCAAAAGCAGGCATTATCTACAATGACGTAAAACCGATAGCGGGTCGAGTCGCTATCGAACTCAAAGACCAGCTGACCGCCGCTGGTTGGGATGTGTGTATGACAGCAAGTATTGGTGGTATATTGGGCTACTCCAACCCTGATAGTCCCGTATGCCACACTCCCATATCAGGTCTTACACCTCCCGGATTTGACTCAGATATGCGGTTTGCAGTGGTATTAGGTGGAGACGGGACAGTTTTAGCAGCTTCCCGTCAAGTTGCTCCCTCCGGTGTACCATTGTTAACTGTAAACACAGGTCACATGGGATTTTTGACGGAGACCTATCTGAATCAGCTGCCCACAGCTATGGAGCAGGTGATGGAGGGTCACTATGAAATCGAAGACCGAGCCATGCTGAATGTTCAAGTCTGGAGGGGAGACTCAGTTCTGTGGGAAGCGCTTTGTTTAAATGAAATGGTATTGCATCGAGAACCACTAACCTCGATGTGCCATTTTGAAATTGAAATAGGTCGTCATGCAGCTGTGGATATTGCCGCAGATGGTGTGATTGTTTCTACTCCTACAGGTTCAACAGCCTACTCTTTAAGCGCTGGCGGTCCGGTGATTGCCCCGGGCGTGCCCGTACTGCAGTTGGTTCCTATTTGTCCCCATTCTCTAGCTTCAAGAGCTTTAGTGTTTCCCGATCATGAACCAGTAAATATTTACCCGGTTAACATCCCTCGATTGGTGATGGTCGTTGATGGTAATGGTGGGTGTTTTGTCTTGTCCGAGGATCGGGTATATTTACGCCGCTCGGAATACAAGGCTAGGTTTATACGCTTACAACCACCAGAGTTTTTCCGAATTTTACGGGAGAAATTGGGTTGGGGACTACCCCATATTGCTAAACCAAGTTCGGTGGAGTTGCCATAACTTTTGATCATTATCCAGCAGTAAACCCTTATATTGGAAAAATCAATATGACGCCTTCTCATGGCTCCCGTGTTCTGGTGATTGAACCTGATGAAACTCTAGCTAGTCAATTGGGCTTTGATCTTCAAGAGGCTGGATATGAGGCTATTATAGCTACTGATGCTAATAGCGGTTTGCATAAATGTCGAGATTTACAACCGGCTTTAATAGTTGTAGACAGAATGTTGCCAGGAGAGTCTGGATTATCTTTTTGTAAGAACCTCCGTGCCACTGGCAATACTAAGCCAGTTCTGATATTAATGGCCAGAGATGCGATGGATGACCGTGTTGCTTGCCTAGAAGCGGGTGCAGATGATTATATTCTTAAGCCTTACCGTTCCGAGGAATTTTCCAAGCTCATTCGTCTATATCTAAAACCAGATGTTGAAAGTAGTGAACAGTTACGCTTTGTAGATCTAGCCTTAGATATTGGTACTCGTCGCGCTATCTATAACAATAAAGCCATTGATTTAACAATGAAGGAATTTGAACTATTAAAGTTCTTTATGGAACATCCCCGGGAAGTTTTAACCCGGGAACAAATTTTGGAAAATGTTTGGGGTTATGACTTTGTCGGTGAGTCAAATGTGATTGAAGTATACATTCGCTACTTACGATTGAAAATCGAAGAAAATGGACAAAAGCGTTTGATTCAAACAGTGCGAGGTGTGGGATATGTATTAAGGGAGTCCTAGCTAGAAAAAAATTTTGTTTAGCCTATTGCCAAAACAAAAAACTAAGCTATAATAGGAAAGTTGCTGAAGAAGGGCGGATGGCGAAACTGGTAGACGCACCACACTCAAAATGTGGCGACCTTGCGGTCATAGGAGTTCGATTCTCCTTCTGCCCATTAAAGAAAATAAAAATGCTTCCCAGGAGAGCAAGCCACGCCGGGATACACTGGCGCAGCTTGCTTAAAAGAACTTAGAGAAAGCTTAGAGACCAATGGCTGCTAAAACATCACTAGCATGAGTGGAAGTATTAACTGTGGTGTCAACATGAGCAATCTTGCCATTTGGATCTATGATGTAAGTAACGCGTTTAGCATAACCGCCACCATCTACATCATAAGCTTTTATTAAAGATTTATCGGTATCAGCTAACAGGGGAAAATTGAGATTATATTTCGTGGTGAATGCTTGATGGGAAGTCACATCATCAGCACTTACTCCTAGAACTACTATATCTTTCCCTTGGTAGTCACTTTGAGCATCCCGAAAACTGCAAGCTTGTTTGGTGCATCCAGGAGTGTCATCTTTGGGATAAAAATATAGAACTACGGTTTTACCGGCAAAATCAGATAGTGACACTGTGTTGCCGTTTGTATCTTTGGTGGTAAATGCAGGTGCTGTTGTACCAACTGATAATGCCATACTTGATCTTTCCTGTGGAATTTTGCTACCTTTACATTTCTATCATAACCTACATTTTGAGAATCTCTTTCCATTCTTCTGAACCATTAGCAGCTACAACTAGTATAGATAAATAACATTTAACAGTGAGGAAGGAAAATGCACCATAGGAATTGTTTGGAAGTTCGCAATTTGCGAGTGGAATTTTCCGGGGATGGTGCCCAGGTACAAGCTATCGATGGCATTAGTTTTGATGTACTCCAAGGTCAAACCCTGGGAATAGTTGGTGAGTCCGGTAGTGGTAAGTCAGTTACAGCTCTGGCAATTATGGGTTTATTGCCATACCCCGGTCGGGTAACTGGAGGACAAATTTTATTCCGTAATCAAAAAAATGCCCAACCCCTAGATTTATTAGCTCTACCCTCACGGGAAATCCAGCTTTACCGTGGTGGGGATATGGCAATGATTTTTCAAGAACCAATGACTTCCCTCAACCCGGTTTATAACATTGGTTTTCAATTAACAGAAGCAATTGAGCGCCATCAAAATGTTACCCTAGCTGAAGCTAAAAGAATTGCGATCGCCCGATTACAGGAAGTAAAGCTATTACCCAAGGATGAAAACATTAAACAGCAGTATTTAGAAAACTGGCATCAAACCCATCCCAAAACCCCACTACCCAATGATTATCAATTAGCACAGTTGGTTAAAGAGTATAAGATGGCAATGCTAGAACGCTACCCCCATGAGTTGTCAGGAGGTCAGTTGCAAAGAGTCATGATTGCCATGGGGATTTGTTGTAATCCATCTTTGTTAATTGCTGATGAACCAACAACCGCTTTGGATGTAACAGTGCAAGCGACAATTATGGAACTGATGAGAGAACTCCAAAAAAGTCGTAACATGGCTATGATTTTCATCAGTCATGATTTAGGACTAGTTGCTGAAATTGCCGATCAAGTAGCAGTGATGTATAAAGGTAAAATTGTCGAATGTGGTTTGGCATCACAAATTTTCACCCATCCCCAGCACCCATATACTAAAGGTTTAGTAGCTTGTCGTCCCACTCTTAACCAGCGACCACAAAAATTGCTGACGGTTTCTGACTACATGATAGTACAAAGATATCCCAATGGAGAGCTGATTATTAAGTCAAAAGAACCGAATATCCCTCGACAAATTACCCCAGCAGAAATTGAAACACGAATAGATGATTTAACCAGAAAATCCCCACTTTTGCAAATTCACAACCTCAAGGTGGGCTTTCCTGTTCGCGGTTTGTTGGGCGGTAACAAACGATATAATATAGCTGTCAATGGTGTTTCCTTTGATGTCTATCCAGGAGAAACTTTAGGTTTAGTGGGAGAATCGGGTTGCGGTAAAACTACTTTGGGTAGAACCTTGATCAGATTAATTCAACCCATGGCGGGAAAAATTATATTTGAAGGACAAAACATCACTAATTTTGCAGGAACTCAATTACAGACTCTGAGAAAACAGATGCAAATAATTTTTCAAAACCCTTTTAGTTCCCTCGACCCAAGAATAAAAATTGGTGAAGCAATTATGGAACCATTGTTAATTCATTCCCTAGGGAAAACCAAACAACAGCGTCAGGACATAGTTGTCCAACTTTTAGAGCGAGTGGGATTAAGTGCAAATGATATGAATCGCTATCCCCATCAATTCTCTGGTGGTCAACGTCAGCGTATTTGTATAGCCCGTTCTTTGGCACTAAATCCTAAATTTATTATTTGCGATGAGTCGGTTTCCGCTCTCGATGTCTCCGTTCAAGCTCAGGTCTTAAATCTCTTGAAGGAATTACAACAGGAATTTCAATTAACTTATATTTTCATTTCCCATGATTTAAGTGTGGTTAAATTTATGAGCGATCGCATTTTGGTCATGAATGAAGGTAAAATTGTGGAGGTTGGTACGTCTGAGAGTATTTATCATCAACCTAGGGAAGAATACACAAAAAAACTAATAGCCGCCATTCCCCAAGGAAATATTAACTACTAGCAATTGAATTAAACTACTAACTTCCAACTAACCATCACCAAAATGCTGTAGATAATCAACTTAAGTGGACGTTGTGGAGTAATTTGGCAAAGTTTTGAACCCAGTACCACCCCTGGGACTGAACCTATCCATATTGGTAATACTAAACTCCAATCCACCGTTCCCAAGGTCAAGTGACCCAAGGATGTAAATATTAATAGGATTGCTGCTTGGGTAATATCTGTACCTACTAACTTTTGTGCATCTAAGCTAAACAAAGTAACCAATACCAATGCGAACATAGAACCAGATGAAACACTAGTCATACCGACACAGAATCCTAAAAAGACCCCGATTAACAAGGTTAAAAAACGACCTTGATCGGTTTTAACATTTAATTTAGGGGGTTCGGGAAAATTGACCTGGGGGAACAGTGTGATTATTACCATTTGTGCTAATGCTGTTAGTGTCACTATCAAAATCATTATTCCTAATAACTTCAATAAGAGACTATCCATCTCATATCCATTAGTTCTAAGTTGATGTAAAAGACCTACACCTACCAGCGATCCAGAAACACTACCCATGGCTAACCATTTAACCACTTCCATGTCTAGGGTTTTTTGTTGCCAATGTTTAACCCCACCCACTACCTTCATTAGCGTAGCAGCTACAACATCTGAACTGATAGCAATAGAAGGTGGAACTTGAAAAACGAAAATCAACATGGGAGTAACCAGGGATGCGCCTCCTACTCCCGTTAAACCCACAATGGTGCCAATAAAAAAGCTGAAAACTGGTAGCAGTAAGTAGTCCATCCTTCCCCTCATCTACATCAAAATAATAGTATATGGTGCATTAGTATCCTAACATACACCTTTCAAGTCCCAGTAAATAACTAAAACTCGATTGGATTACCGTATTTAATCACGATTAAACCTCGGATGTCAAGAGGTGAGAGGGATTATTTTCTTGTTTTTCCAAGTCTGGGTTGTGTGGATATTTCAGTGATGATTTTCCCCAGAAATGAAAATATAAACTACTCTTTTGGGTGATTAAAGTAATCAAGCAAAAACTATCAAAATAGTTAATTCCCCCCCAATCCCACCTTATTGAGTGTCTTAACAATCATCAAGAAATTGTTAAAAATATTGAAAAAGACTTGCACAATCAAAAAAAATAATATAGGATACCCTACAGTACAGTGTAATTCATATATCCTAATAACAAGTTTTATTGTGATCAGGAAAAACAGTCTTGGTTTGTTGAATTTATCCAATTACTTTCCAACATAAACATATTCACCACTAATCAACAAGTATTAATAAACCGTGGAGGGGAATTTGAGTATATTGGCATTTTCTGTATTAGTTTGGGTGGGATCCTTTAGTGCTGGTTTAGTAGGTTCTTTAACCGGGTTGGGAGGGGGTGTTGTCATAGTTCCGCTATTAACTTCCGTTTTTGGGGTTGATATTCGTTACGCTATTGGTGCTTCCTTGGTTTCAGTTATTGCTACATCCTTAGGTTCAGCATCGACATATATTAGAAAGGGATTTACTAATATTCGACTAGGAATGTTTTTAGAGGTTGCTAGTACTATTGGTGCGGTTGTTGGTGCATCCATAGCTACCATTGTTTCAGTTAAATTCCTCACTATCGTTTTAGCATTTGTGCTAATTTATTCAGCATATTTATCCCAAAGACCAAAAACGGAATGTGTTGAGGTTGTCAAATCAGATCCCCTAGCTGAATACCTCCAATTAAATGGTACTTACCCCATAAATGATGGTGTAATGTCTTATCAAGTAAACTCCCTACCTGCTGGTTTTAGCATTATGTTACTAGCAGGAATTCTTTCTGGTTTACTAGGTATTGGGTCTGGAGCATTTAAAGTTTTAGCCATGGATCAAGCAATGGGTTTACCCTTTAAAGTTTCCACTACCACTAGCAATTTTATGATTGGTGTAACAGCAGCAGCTTCTGCTGGCATATATCTAAGTAGAGGATATATTGAGCCAGGCTTGTCTATGCCCGTACTGTTGGGAGTTTTACCGGGTGCTTTTTTAGGGGCCAGAATTTTAATTGGTGCCAAAACTCAAACCCTCAGAATTATCTTCAGTATCATCTTAGTATTGATGGCACTAAAAATGGTCTATAACGGTTTAACAGGGGGAGTATAATAACATGTATAAATTAAATTCTGGTTTTAGATGGACTTCATCAGCGGAAATAGAAATCGAATTAATGGGACTGGTTCTGATTCCGGAAGAAACTGATTCTGATATTGAACAATTAGAGCAACAGCAGCTGGATCAAAATAACAGTATAAATAATACTAACTTTTCTAGTGAAATTACTAGTTTTTGCCATCCAAATAAGTCGCAATCTGAACAACAACTAGAAAATATCCTGAGTAATTTACTCGGACATGGTGTATTAATTGCTAGCACTGTTGTGTTTGCGGGCGGGATGTTATATTTAATCCGTCATGGTTTTGAACCTGCTGAGTATCACAGATTCAGAGGTACACCGTCGCAGTTTTGTTCACCCATGGGTGTGATAAATGCTATTTTTTCCGGTAGTGGAAGGGGGATAATTCAACTAGGACTTCTAATCTTGATTTCTGTCCCTATTTTGCGCGTGGTTATTTCCTTTTTGGTTTTTATGTTCCAGAGAAAATTTACTTACGTGGTGATGACCTTACTGGTACTTGCTACTATTAGTTATAGTTTGGTAAGTGCTTCTTTGTAATATGGAGAAATACCTGCACTTTTCACCAGACCAGTGGCAGTTTTTTTACCTGTAGCAGCAGTCTGATTTTGAAACAGTACAAAAGCAGCAACAGCTATTAAAAAATAACCAAAATACTTCTGTAATTTTCTTCCATCAATGAACCCAGACAGATAACCACCAAAAAAGCTACCTAAACTAGCAGCAAGAATAAAACTACCTATTAAATTCCAATCCAAATTCACACGTCCCAAATAACCCAAAAAACCTGCCATTGCATTAGCTACTAAAATTAACAAAGAAGTACCAATGGCTTCTTTCATGGGTGTTTTACCTAAAATTACTAAAGCAGGAACAATGGCAAAACCGCCTCCAACCCCTATCAACCCAGTTAATGTTCCCACTCCCAACCCCTCGGTTAACAACCATAACCAGCAATACTTGCAAACTGGGGGTTGGTAAATATGCTCGTAAACATCATCTTGACAAATATCTTCATCCTGTGGTGGATAACCCCGATCTAAATCGAAAGATCTATCCTTTCTTGCTTGTAAATCCTTTTGGTATTTTACGGATGATTTATCTGGATTTTGCCTACTTCTTCTGATCATAAGGAATGCTGCTATCAACATCACAATTGCAAAAAGCAGCATTTGTAAATTGTCAGTAATAAATGGTAAACCTGCAATTTTAGCACCTAAAGTCGATTACAGGTTTTGTGCTGTTTGAAGACAGGAGGAAAAAATGTCACCCAGGTAATAGCAGAAACCGGTCTAGGTCAAGCGAATGTGTCTAAACACCTGAAGATTCTGACCCAAGCAGGTATTGTAAAAAGAAGACCTGAAGGGGTGATGGTGATTTAAGTAGTCGTGCAAAATAA
>NZ_LMVE01000134.1:0-48269 GCF_001432185.1 Cylindrospermopsis sp. CR12
TTATTTCCCAACAGCTCTATTTAACCTTGAGACTGACACCAATGGTGTCTTTATTTTTTTAAAATTTACCTATCTTTCCCCGATGAAAATACTGGGTAATCAGTATAACCTTTTTCTCTACCTCCATAAAAAGTTGCTCGTTCGTAGGGAGTTAGGGGGTGGTTTTCTCTCAAACGTTCAACTAAATCAGGATTAGAAATATAGAACCTGCCAAAAGCTACTGCATCAGTTTTATGCTCCGCAATTGCCAATAGAGCTTCTGCACGATTATACCCGCCCGCCGATATTAGCTTTGTACCTAGGGAACCAGCTTGGATAATTGGACCAAATAGAACAGCGGTGCTGGGCGCACTTTCATCGGTTTTATCACTACCACCAGCACTGGTAGAACGTGGTTCAATCAAATGAATATAAGCAAGACCCACATTGCAAATCCCTTCAACAACATAGCGGAAAAGATTTACAGGATCGCTGTCCTTCATATCGTTGAAAGTGCCATAGGGAGATAGACGGACCCCCACCCTACCCTTACCCCAGATTTTGACACATCTTTCAATCACCTGAAAAAGTAATCTACCTCTATTTTCCACCGACCCACCATAGATATCCACGCGTTGATTACTGCCATCTTGGAGGAACTGATCAAGTAAGTAACCATTAGCACCATGAATTTCCACACCATCAAAACCTGCTTGTTGAGCGTGCTGAGCAGCAAGCTCATATTGATTCAAAAGATGGGCAATTTGAGTGGCACTGAGAGAGCGAGGTGTTTCAAAAGGAACTTGCTTACCACTACTAGTTAAAGTATTACCTTGGGGAGTAATAGAGGAAGGTGCCCAGGGAGCTTGACCATCGGGTTGGAAAGAAGAGTGGGAAATTCTGCCCACATGCCATAATTGGAGGAAGATTCTTCCCCCCCTTTCATGAACAGCTTGTGTTACCAGCGACCAGCCATTAATCTGTTCAGGACTGTGGATTCCAGGAGTAGCAGGGTATCCTTGACCTTCGGGGATGATCTGAGTTGCTTCGCTGATTATCAGACCTGCACTAGCTCGTTGTTGATAGTAGGTTGCATTTAGTGCAGTGGGGATGTTACCTGGTTGGTGACTGCGCATCCTGGTTAGCGGAGCCATAATTATCCGATTAGGGATATTTAGTTCACCCAGGGTGAGGGAATCGAAAAGACTGGTCATAATTGCTGCTTAAAAGATTAATTTGTTTCTCAATACCTTACAAAGTCCTGAAACCGCTTTCAACCCAATAAAATCCTAAGGATATCAATAGGGTTTCAGACATATTTGGCAAAATTGGCAATAGTATTCCTGCTAGACTAGTATATAATCTATATAATCAACCAGCACAATAAATGTTTCTGGATCTTCATCCTGGAGTTATACTAGAAGATCATGGCTACCTTGACTGAACTACCCAAAACCCTAGAAGAAGCAATTGCCCAATCCCGTGCAGCGGTAAGATCGGCTTTGTCTGATGGTAAAACGCGAATACAGGTAGAGTTGCTTTTCCCAGAACTGCAATTTATGCCAGTCGCTGAACAATTTCTCCCCCTGTTTACCCAATATGAATCTCGTCTCAAGGTCTTTTTTGCTGATGCGGGTGCTGCTGCTTTAGCTCGTCGAGATTGGGGTGATATACCCTTTAAAATTACGGATATCGGTACGGGAAGAGCTGCTTCTTCGGAATCAAAAATTCAACCGGAGGATGAGATTTTCTTGTTCATAGCTCCCACACCGGTAGAAGTAGCTCAATTGGAAAAACTCTGTCAAATCATTGGTGAACGTCCTTTTGTGATGTTAAATCCCCGGTTGGAAGACTCTAGTGTGGTGGGTATTGGTTATGCTGCACGGGAAACCCGCAGGCGTTTTATTAGTACCATTGAATCTTGCTATTATCTACGTCCTATTGATGAACAAAGCGCCCTCATGCGTTCCTATCCTGGAAACTGGGAAATATGGTTGGAAACCGATGGTGAGTACCAGAAAATTGCTGAACTACCTCAAAAACCTTCTGGAGATGAGATAGACTCAATTTTAATCAAGGGACAACCAGAAACCGGGATCACAGCAAGCAAAAAGCCTACTGTGTTTAAAAGCTTACAAAGATTTATTAAGGCTTTAAGTAGTTAGTACGCAAAGCTTAATTATAACATTCGGACTAACGAATTATATACCAGTCCCAGCAATGCTAACACTAGCAGTAACGGCATAATCCAGTCACCAAATCGCACATACAAGGTTTGGGTTTGAAGTGGATAAATAGTTTCTGCATGAGTTTCATAAACATTATATCCCGACTTCCATAAGGTTTTACCATGGGGATCCACAAAAGCTGAGTAACCTGTGTTGGTAGACCTAACTGCCCACCTATCTGTTTCAATTGCTCTCATTACATCCTGGGCATGGTGTTGATCCGCCATTGCTGCTGTGTAATGAGCATCATTGGATGAACTTAAAATAAATTCTCCCCCATTCTTAGCTTGGTATCTAAATATTTCTGTAAAAGCAGATTCATAACAAATACCAACAATTGCTCTACCTAATGGAGTATCAAAAACTTGTTGTTTGGTACCATGTATTTGGTGTTCATCCAGAGGTGATAGTCTTTTAACTAAATTGCCAAAAATCTCGGCAAAAGGCACAAATTCACCCAGGGGAACTAGTTTAGATTTATCATATCTGCTGGTAATTTTTCCCTGACTATTGATATTAAATAAACTATTGGTGTAGCTCGTTCCAGTTCTCCCAAAACCCCCTATCCACACCACCACTCCTTTTTGTTTAACTGCATCCAACAGAGGTGTATTACCCAAATTCTTATCGTATAATGGCAAAGCACCTTCAGGGGTTAATACTCCATCTACTCCTTGATTTGCTAGGTTGATATAACCATTAGTATAACCTGTAATTGCTCTGGTAAATCCTTGGGGAAGCAATTTGATTTCATTAGGAATGTTACCTTGAATAATCCCTATTTTTAAACCCGAATTTTGACGATTATCCGATGGTTGAGAATATGGCTGGAAATATAGGATTGATCCTAAAATATGGGAGACAATTAATAAAATAACTGCTAAAATAGAATATCTATTAATCAACCCTATCACTACTTTATTAAACCTAGTGACTCCATTCCATTGTTTGCCTGTACTGATTAATTCTCTTTTTTTCTGATTTTGCCATATCCATGCCTCACCTATTAGTCCATTAACAGCTACAATTACTGCTGTAATGGTATTAGGACCGGAAAGTTGCCCCAAATGCAAAAGTGCTAGATTGTACGGGGACTGTGTGTAAGATAAAGAACTCCACCATAGGGAACCTGTACTCCACCAACTTTCTAATCCGCACCACAAAGCTGTACCGATTAAAACTCGTAACCAGGGTTTTTGGCGATTTAACCTAACCATCAAAAATGCCCATAGTCCGACTAATAATGCTCCCCACAAGGTAATAAATGACCAACAAAAGATGGTAATTAATAAACTTGGCCACCAGGGAACATTTAACCAATTCATGGGGTGAATACCTGTAATCCATGATAAAGCTATTCCATGATAGGCGATCGCCCACCAGCAAGCTGAAAGGAGGGATTTTCGAGTATATTTTACCACGATTACCCATAATGGAGCCAGGGCGATCCAGGCTAGAAACCAAGCATTTACAGGAGCAACGGTGACTCCCATCAAAATGCCACTACTTAAAGGTACTATATAGAAAAGTATAGGTTTTAACTTTTCTTGTATTTGTTTACTCGGACTCTTTACCATCTCCAGCATCGGGGGGAACCACTGCTACTCCAGTAATTGCGTCATCTTCATCTAGTTTTTGCACTCTCACACCCGTAGCTGTGCGGGACTGGATGGAAACGCATTGATTGACCTACAAGTTATTTTAGGACATCCTCAGTCTCCATATTGAACTCAATGTGACTTTGTAAAACTATTTCCTCAATCACTAAATTTCCTTTGTCTTGTTGCAAGATCAAATTAAATCGACGTATTAGTTCCGGAATATTTATAACTTCTTCTATGGATTCCATATATCTCTTGACAATAGCTTTAACACTATATTTTGCGACAGCTTGCTGCTGAATCTTATATAAGATTTCCTTTGGTGTTTGTTCAGTTTTAACAACAAATGTTATGGGGTATCTTTGTACTTTATCAATGTCTAAAAAGTACTTTCCAACATCAACAGTTTCTGTTATTTGAAAAAATCTTCCAAGAGGTTTCATTACAAAATCTATACCTCCATCATTTGCATTTGTGCGACCTGTTTTATACAAAATTAGGTATTCAGCATTTATATTATCATATGACCATCCCCAGTAAATTTTTTGATCACCATAGTATTGCTTTAAAATCGCATAACTGACAATTTCAAAAATTCTTGCATCGATATTTGGCTTCAATAAGCTTTGGATGAATTCCAAATATTCAGGTTGGGTTTGAAGTTGCATATTGATCATTCGTTTACAATACATAATGAAGTCAGTAAATGAATTTACCCGTGCATGTACATAAGCATCAATTATATCTTTTACGGACTGAGCAATATTTATCTGATTCCCATTAACTAAAATTTTAATAAGATTTTCGTTAATCCAATATCTGCTGGTTTTAGTATCCCTTATTATAGGCACATAGGGTATTGTCGGAAAGTATTTCTTGAATTCTTGATTCAGGCGATGATTTAAAGCGTGATTTTGAAGTTTATTACCAAATGGTAGTTCTCTTTGTCTGCGAAAAAGGTTCACAAACCGAGCACCTTGATAATCTTCATACCCCCCATTAATATGAAATTTATGATTGAGATAGTCTTCGACTAAAACACAAACTGCATAATGATTTGCCAATCCTGCTCGCGATTTTGAACCTCGATTAGCAGCTTGTGTTTTAATGTTTAGATATTGTAATAACTCACTAGAACTCAAAACTATAATCCCCTGATCTGCAAAGTGGTAGTTCAGAATTTCAACAATTTTTTCGGTGAATTCATGCTGTCGTGTCAGCATCAAAGAGACCTCTCTGGATAACATTTGTTTTGTGTCTTCTTACTAACATAATTCTTCGATGGGGGTAATAGTTTTTCTCCCTTATATTCTTTCCATCCAAGAATTCTCCTTAACCCAATCCTAAGATATTCTTCCTGAAATTCTATACTAATGGAATTTCTTCCTAACCTTTTGGCTACACAAGCAGAAGTGAAAGTTCCCGCAAATGGGTCAAGAACAATATTGGACGGATCACTACTAGCAAGAATAATCCTTTCTAACAAAGACTCAGGTTTTTGTGAGGGATGATTTTCGTATTCTTCCATCCGATATCTCACTCGGGGAAAATACCATACATTGCCTGGCACTTTCTCACTATTATATTGTCTAGGAACGGTTTTTCTATAGTCAATTAATTTTCGTTTTGCACCAGTTTTCGCCTCTATCTTAATATCATCTGAATTGAAAATATAATTACCTTTATCCTTAACACAATAAAGGATTGGCTCATACATTGAGCCAAAGTATTTTGTTGCTTGAACTCCGGAACTGTCGTAATGCCATACTATCCTACTGAGAATGGTCATAGTTTTTCTCAGGTAAAGATCAAAGTATGGCATGGCCTGAGTGCTTGCCATAACATACATACTTCCATTAGGTTTTAATACACGTGTACACTCTTCAAGTACATTGTACACCCATGTTGCATATTTATCTTCAGATTCCCACTTGTCATAAAAATTTGAAAAACGCTTTCCTATATTATAGGGGGGATCAACAAAAATAAGGTCCACAGACTGAGAAGCAACCTGATTCGACAACGTGCTTAAAGCATCACCATGAAATAAAATGTGACCACCATGCTCGTAACGTTCAATGTTCATCATGTCAATAATATTCTTTCTTGCTGAACTACTTCACTGATGATAGGCGATCGCCCACCAGGAAGCTGAGGGGAGGGATTTTCGAGTATATTTTACCACGATTACCCATAATGGAGCCAGGGCGATCCAGGCTAAAAACCAAGCATTGATAGGAGCAACAGTGACTCCCATCAAAATGCCACTACTTAAAGGTACTATATAGAAAAGTATAGGTTTTAACTTTTCTTGTATTTGTTTACTCGGACTCTTCACCATCTCCAGCATCGGGGGGAACCACTGCTACTCCAGTAATTGCGTCATCTTCATCTAGTTTTTGCACTCTCACACCCGTAGCTGTGCGGGACTGGATGGAAATGGCATTGATTGACTGACGGATGATTATACCACGATTAGTAGCCATCATGATTTCTTCATCAGGGTTAACTATACGCAAAGTTGCTAGTTGGTCTTTGGTTTTGCGGTTTTTGAATTTCGTCGCTGTAAGTCCCTGACCTGCTCGGTTTTGAAGTCTAAATTGTCCCACTGGCACTCGCTTACCATAACCTCCTATGGTAATAATTAGTACCCATGGACCTAAGATATTAGCTGGTTCACCAGTAGCTATCTCAATATTAGAGGTTTCTTCAATATTGTCGCTGAGTTCCTCAACTTCCGTGGGTTCTTCTTCCATTTCCGTATCTGTATTCAAGGTGTTAAGAATTGCAGCAGGCAATATGTCCATACCAATCAATTCATCTCCCGTTTTCAGTTTCATGGACTTAACTCCACGGGTAGCCCTACCTAGGGGACGCATTTGATCATTATCACAGCGGAAGTGAATCGCCATTCCCTGTCTTGAACCAATCATGACACTATCTTCCGGTTTAGCTCGTCTTACCCATCGTAGTTGATCTCCCTCTTCTAGGGATATAGCTATTAATCCATTAGCGCGAATATGGCTGAATGCTTCCAAGGCGGTTTTTTTGATGTTACCCCCCTTAGTCAACATAACTAAATATTCTTCACTGCTAAATTCGCTTACGGATACAATCGAAGTAATTTTCTCTTCCTTGGGTATAGGTAACATCTGAACAATGGGTGTACCCCTGCTAGTGCGTGAACCCTCTGGTATTTGATAGGCTTTGAGACTATACACCACACCCCTATCACTAAAAAATAAAACACTGTCATGATCACAGCAAGTTAGGAAATGCTCAATAGTATCATCATCCTTAACTTTAGCTCCCGCTTTACCTCTGGTAGCTCGATTTTGCGCTTCAAAGGTACTAACTGGCATCCGCTTGATGTAGCCTTGCTGCGTCAGCAGAATTAGAACCTTTTCATTGGCAATTAGATCAATATCATCTATTTCCCCTTCTGCATGGGTAATAGTTGTGCGTCTGGGTGTGGCAAACTGGGTCTTAATTTGCCCAGCTTCAGTCTCGATAATTTCTAGTACTCTTTCTCGTCTGTCTAAAATATCCCGTAGGTCAGTAATTTGTAACTGCAATTCTTCGTGTTCCAAGCGAATTTTATCTGCTTCTAAAGCTGTTAATCTTCGTAACTGCATCTGTAGTATCGCATCTGCTTGAACCTCTGATAGACCATAGCTATTAATTAATTCTCCTTTGGCAGTGGGGGCATCTGGAGCACTTCTAATTAGATTAATAATTGAATCTAAATGAGCAAGCGCAATTAATAAACCCTGTAATAAATGGTCTCTTTCCTCAGCCTTTCTGAGTTGGTAACGAGTACGTCTATTAATTGTTTCTATGCGAAAATCCAGAAAGACCGTGAGAAAATTCTTGAGAGTTAGTATTTGAGGTTCTCCATTTACCAAAGCCAACATATTGGCACCAAAATTGGTTTGTAACGGAGTTTGTTTATAAAGGTTATTTAATACTACACGAGGATAGGAATCGCGTTTTAGTTCAATAACAATGCGCATACCATCGCGATCGCTCTCATCTCGAATGTCCGCAATTCCGTCAATTTTCTTATCATTAACCAACTCAGCGATTTTTTCAATTAATGCTGCTTTATTAGTTTGGTACGGTAATTCAGTAATAATGATTGCTTCTCTTTCCGGTCGGTTACGTTGCTGAATGGTTTCAATTGTAGCCACACCCCGCATGGTAATTGATCCTCTACCGGTGGTGTAAGCCTCCTTAATGGCTGATGTTCCTAGAATTTGCGCCCCTGTGGGAAAATCGGGACCGTGAACATACTGCATTAACTGAGTATCTGTTATTTCCGGATTATGAATCAGTGCTACCAATCCATCTATCAGTTCTCCCAAATTATGGGGAGGAATATTAGTCGCCATTCCCACAGCAATTCCCGAGGAACCATTGAGTAGTAACTGGGGAATTCGGGAAGGTAAAACCGTTGGTTCTTGTTGGGAACCATCGAAGTTATCAATAAAATCAACAGTTTCCGACTCAATATCTTGTAACAGAGAGGAACTGGTTAAAGCTTGAAGACGACATTCCGTATATCGCATCGCTGCTGGTGGATCATTGTCAATCGATCCAAAGTTCCCATGACCATTAATCAGAGGCGATCGCATGGAAAAATCTTGTGCCATTCGCACCAGAGCATCATATACAGCGGTGTCACCATGGGGGTGATATTTACCCAGTACTTCCCCCACCACACGAGCGCATTTTCTGAAGGGGCGATCATGTAATAAACCTAGTTCGTGCATAGCATAGAGGATGCGGCGGTGTACAGGTTTAAGACCATCCCTAGCATCTGGTAGCGCCCGACCGACAATGACGCTCATAGCGTATTCTAGGTAAGATTGTGACATCTCTTGTCGTAAATCGGTCGGGATAATCCTCTCCTGTGAGGTTGTCATAGACTTTAAAACTCCAAAAATCCTAGATTTTAACCTGGTTAGTTGACAAAATGCAAAATTACTTCCAACTAATTTTGAAAAGTTGTCATGTTTCAGCTATAATTCTAACACATTGTTGCTAAAACTTGTGGTCAAAATGGCTCAACCCAGATATTATATCACTAAACATCATCAAAGGGTAATAATAAACGATAGGGAATAGTTAAGAGCGAACATGGCATAAGAATAGGTGTAGCCCATGGGTCGGAAAAACCCTATATTTACTTTTCGTTAATTTTAACCGTACAATTTCGGAATGTAGAGTTTATTAAGAGTTTATAATTAGAATGTTGTTCTATAGGAAATTGAGTTTTAATGCCAGGAAAAGTCCCAGTTAAACAAACAGTTTTCCTGGCTAGTATAGAGTTGGGAGGGTGAATACACTACATTTCACCAAAAAACATGCTATGTAAGTTAATCTTAAATGATAGAACCTGAGTATTTTTCTTTCCCCATCCATGTTACCAGTCATCTATTCTCCAGAATTTTTAGACCATCAAACTGGGAGCTATCACCCAGAAAGACCAGAAAGGTTAACAGCAATTGTCCAGTCTTTGAAAACGGCAGAATTTGCCCAGAAAATCCAGTGGTTATCTCCCACACCGGTTAATCCCCAGTTAATGTCTTGGATAGAAATGGCCCATAGTCCGAATTATATTCATAAACTGGCACAGATAGCTGGTCAAGGAGGCTATTTGGATGGAGATACTCCCATCTCTCCCCGTAGTTATGATATAGCTTTATTAGCCGTCAGTGCCTGGTTAGATGGGATAAATCAGGTATTGATTGAGAAAAATCCCGCTTTTGTGTTGGCACGTCCACCAGGACACCACGCCGAAAGTAGTATGGGTATGGGATTCTGTTTATTTTCTAATGCTGCTATTTCTGCCTTATATGCTTTAAAACAACCAGGAATTAATCGAGTTGCCATTTTAGACTGGGATGTACATCATGGCAATGGTACCCAATCCATAGTGGAGGGCTATAGGGAAATTGCCTATTGTTCCCTACATCAGTATCCTGCTTATCCAGGAACAGGGAAAGCTACGGAAACTGGCTTCCATCAAAATGTTTTAAATTTACCCTTGGCACCCGGTAGTGATATTAATGATTATCAACCCCTATGGAAATCTCAAATCCTACCGTTTTTAAAAAGTTTTAACCCCGATATATTAATTATTAGTGCTGGTTATGACGCAGTAGAAAATGATCCCCTGGCCAGTATCCGGTTGCAACCGGAAGATTTTGGCTTATTTACTCAGTATTGCCTAAGCGTTACCCGAAAAATTCTCTTTGGTTTAGAAGGTGGTTATGATTTGGAATCCTTGTCTAAATCAGTTAATGCTACCATTGCTGCTTGTCTATGATTTACTATATCGATTGTAATTCTAATAGATGGATATAAATGTAGGCCATGACTTCAAAAATGGGGAACTTTTGGCAAAAAAGATAAATTTCTTCACAAAAGAGGTAATTAGCTAAAGTTTTGTTAAGATATGATTACTGGGAAACTTAATTAGCAAAATCTGGCTACCAGAGTGTGAATCCGTAAATAGCACTACATGGCAAAAGTAATCCCATAATGTTTCTGAAGGTTAACCCATGACCACCTATATTTTCTTCGATAGGGCCCTATATATGTTAACTAATGCCTATTTACTTTCGGTAATTGCTTTAATTCTGCTTTCTAGTATAGGTTTGGCACTGATTGAAACCATTGAGAAAACAGCAGAACATTAAATTTAGCTCAATACTAAATCCCAGCTAGATATATTGGGAAAGTGGATACATGATATTGTATGATCAACGCAATTAACTGCTGGTTATACTCCTAGTCCCTATGACTGTTACGGCCACTTTGTCCCAATTAGCTGCTGCTCTCTCAGCTTCTCTCGTCAATATACCTTCATCCAGCCTTTCTCAGGTTATTGTGGGTATTCAAACAGATACCAGGGTGTTGCAACCTGGTGAAATTTTTCTAGCCCTAGGAGGTGAAAAATTTGATGGGCATCAGTTTGTCGAAATGGCGATCGCCCGAGGTGCTGTTGCCGCTATTGTAGATTATACTTACAATTATCCTGATTTACCTGTAATAAAAGTATCAAATACTCTAAATGCATACCAGGAACTGGCTAAATGGTGGAGAGGTCAGTTTGGGATTCCGGTAATTGGAGTGACTGGGTCAGTGGGTAAAACCACAACCAAGGAGTTAATTGCAGCGGTATTGGGGACAAGAGGAAAAGTTCACAAAACCCATGGAAATTTCAATAATGAAATTGGTGTTCCTAAAACCTTGTTGGAATTATCTCAGGGGGATGATTTTGCTGTGATAGAAATGGCTATGCGAGGGAGAGGGCAAATTGCAGAACTAACCCATATCGCTAAACCGAATATAGGTGTAATTACTAATGTGGGAACAGCACATATTGAATTACTAGGTTCGGAACAGGCGATCGCTGAAGCTAAATGTGAGCTATTGGAGGAAATGTCTAATGATAGTGTGGCGGTTCTTAACTATGATAATCCCCTATTAATGGCTACTGCTAAGCAGGTGTGGTCGGGTGAAGTAATTACTTATGGATTTTCTGGAGGAGATATTCAAGGGAAGTTAGTGGATTATCAAAAGATAGAAGTAGGGGGAATGACTTTACCCTTACCCCTACCTGGAGTTCATAATGGGAGTAATTTTTTAGCAGCACTAGCAGTGGCTAAAGTATTAGATGTGGATTGGAAACTGTTAGAAGCTGGAATAAACGTGACTATGCCACAAGGGCGATCGCAAAGTTGGAAGTTGCCCAGGGACATTATGATTTTAGATGAAACCTATAATGCTGCGCCAGAAGCAATGTTAGCAGCTTTAGAGCTATTAGCACAGACTCCTGGAACGAGAAAAATTGCTGTTTTGGGTGCTATGAAAGAATTGGGAGAAAGATCCACTAAACTGCATCAACAAGTGGGGGAAACAGTAAAAAAATTGAACCTGGATGGTTTATTAGTTTTAGTCGATGGTCCAGATGCAGAAACAATTGTCACTAGTGCTCAGGGGATACCCTGCGAACGTTGTCATAACCATAGTGATTTGGTTTCCCTATTAAAAACCTATGTACAACCAGGCGATCGCTTATTATTTAAAGCTGCTCATTCCGTTGGATTAGAAAAAGTTGTTCAGCAATTCTGCGGGGAGATAAATTCTTAATAATGGACAAATTTATGAAAGCAGGTTGAAAAATGACCATTGGAATTTGGATTTTAGGAGATCAACTCAGTTTTCACCACCCAGGTTTACAAGAGTTGACCATACAACGTCACCAGATCTCGATTATTCTCATCGAATCCATGGCCTATGCCCAGAAACGTCCCTACCACCGTCAAAAACTGGTGTTGGTATGGTCAGCAATGCGCCATTTTGCCCGGGAACTGGGCCAGCAGGGATGGCAAGTTACCTATGAGATAGCTCCTGAGTTCTCCAGTGCCCTGACTAACTGGCAACAAACCCATAGTATTACTGAACTATGGATCATGGAACCAAGCGATCGCCCCTTCATCCAATTTATCAATCAGCTCAACCTAACCTGTTCTATCCACTGGTTACCCAATAACCTATTCTTATGGAAAGAGTCAGAATTTACCCAGTGGGCCCAGGGACGCAAGCGATTACTTTTGGAAGACTTTTACCGGGAAGGGCGCAAGCGGTTTAATGTGCTAATGAAAGAGGGAAAACCTATTGGTGGGCAATGGAACTTAGATAAACAGAATCGCAAACCACCTAAGAAGGGCCTCATATCTCCCCCTGTTCTTTGGTTCCCTCCTGATCCTACCACACAAGGAGTAATTACCCATGTGCGGAACCACTTTCCCCATGGTTATGGAGAGGTGGACACTTTTAGATGGGCAGTGACCCGATCCCAGGCCCGCAAGGTTTTATCCCACTTTCTGGAAACCCATCTACCGGACTTTGGGCCTTACCAAGATGCCATGGTAACGGGAGAAGATACCCTATGGCACTCCCTCCTATCCCCCTATCTGAACCTGGGTTTACTTCACCCCATGGATGTAATTCAAGCTGTCCAAGAAGAATACAACAAACGCCAGCTAAATCTCAATAGCGTGGAGGGGTTCATCCGGCAAATTTTGGGCTGGCGTGAGTACATGCGCGGATTATATATGTATGAAACTAAAAGAGACCCTAACTATACTCAGAGTAACTGGTTTAACCACAATCAACCTCTACCTCATTGGTTTTGGACAGGAATAACAGATTTAAACTGCCTACATCAAACCCTGGCGCAAATATACCATACTGGCTATGCCCATCACATCCAAAGATTGATGCTATTAAGCAATTTTAATCTAATCCTAGGAACTTCACCTCAGTCCGTAGTGAACTGGTTTTATGCTGTTTTTATTGATGCCTATGATTGGGTTATGCAAACCAACGTCATAGGTATGGGTTTATTTGCTGATGGGGGATTATTAGCTTCCAAACCTTATGCTGCTTCAGCGAACTACATTAATAAAATGAGCAATTATTGTGGTGGGTGTGTCTACAATCCCAAAGCTAGAACCGGTGAGGGTGCATGTCCCTTTAACTTCCTTTATTGGGATTTTTTAGCCCGTCACCGACAAAAACTCCAGTCCCAAGGGCGATTAAATTTAATCCTATCCCAGTTAGATCGAATTCCTCCTGAAGAATTAGCCATGATGCAAAAACAGTCTGATGCGTACAGATTAAATCATCTTGGTCTTCCTAATGTAGTAATATAGACAACTGCTTCATCAATAGGAATACCTAAAATATCATTAACCTGATCATCAAAAAAACCACCAATACCACTAACACCTAAATTAAGACGAATTGCTGCCAAATTTAGTCTTTGTCCTAGGTGGCCTGCATCAAGATGTAAATAACGGTAAACCCGGTCTCCATACTTATCCACTGCCTTTTTTAAATCAGCAGTATGAAATATGACAGCTGCTGCATCTCTACCCAATTCCTGTCCTAAACAGAGAAAGTGTAGCTCACTACGAAAGTTTTTGAAGCGAATTTGCCTTAATTCTTGAGCCTTTGGTGCATAATAATAGCAACCAGGTTCTAATCCGTCGACTCCAGAAACAGCGATAAATGTTTCAATTAAATTTAAATCGAAATAATCTGGATGACTATCCAAATTTTGGTCAAGATAATTTTGTGGTTGATAGGTAAAATCTAGGAGAAGTTTCAGTTCATCGAATTTTAGCTTTTCGCCACTATAAGATCGGGTAGAACGTCTTTTATACATGGTTTCAGCTAGATATCCCAAATTTTTACCCCAATTAATTGGTAGACTGTGCGTGGAAAATTTATCACAAAAGGAAAAATTATATTTGTCATCTAAATAGTTATCATTATTTTGATAATCGCTGATGGTAGTTTTACCTTCTGGGTTCTCAGTTTGTAAATCTGACTTAATTTGAGTATGTAAATGCAAATAATTTAATATTTCTCCGTCGGGAATGGGAGGATAATCCCTGGTAGTCAAAGATGGAAGAGCGATTTTTTGCGAAGGAAATTTTTTTGGCTCCTTTAATAAATCTAATAGTCCTATAACTACTGTTGCTGCTTCTTGACGAGAATCAACATATAATAGATTGTTAACTGCTTCATCCATAAAACCCCCTATTAAATAGGGTCTATAGTTCGTCATTGCCGCAGCCAATTCAATGTTACCTAAAAGATGTCCTGTATCCAAAAAAATACGCCGATAAGCCCTATCTTGGTAACGCCATGCGGAACGATAAAAAACAGCTGTTGTGATTATTGCTAGTTGGCTATTTTCTAAACCAGAATGGCAAAAACAAGCAGCTTGCAAATTCTCCCAAACATCGCTGTCCCAAAATTGTTTTAGGGAATGTGTCCGACATTGATAGTTATAAAGTCCTGCAGGTAGTAAGGGTAACCCACGAGAAACGACATATAATTCTGCAGGATACAATCCTCCCGCACTTGGTGCGGAACGTAGGTATACTGTACTACCCATAGAAGGGATTTTTGCTGTTAGCCCATAACTACAAAATAACAATTCTGACAGTCTCCACCACCATTGCTGTGAAGAATTGTTGCTAAAATCCTCCAGTTTCTTGTTCAGATAGTACTTTAATTCAAAGTCGGATCCTATTTTGTACTCTTTGAAGGGGACTGGTTGTTTATTCCAATCTAAATATTGGCTTTTTTGTCGTAAGCTCTCCGGATCATATTTTGTCTGTTCGTGGTAGTATTCGGCAATAGATGGTTGTATTTGTGTCATTGTTGTTGGTTATCCCTAGAAAATTCCGAATCCTAGTTTTTTATCCTCCTACTGTGTGAATTATAGAGCAATTTTAGCGCCAATTTTATCGAAGATCATGCTCAATATAAGCAACCTATTGTTATTCAAAACCCAAACACCCCACAGCGGTTACCACTGGGATGGTACAAGTAGAAGATTTTTTGAAGGGTGGTATAATCGTGTGACACTCCCAGAAATTGGTCAAACATTTGCTTTCATGTATTCCATTGAAGACCCAATATCCAATCAACCTCATAGTGGGGGAGCTGCTCAAGTTCTGGGTCCAGATGATAGCTATTTATTGCGCACGTTTCCCGATATAAAAGCGTTTTGGGCTAGTCGAGATGTTTTAGCTTTAGGACATTGGGGAAAAACTGACCTACAGATTACACCCCAATATCTTACCCCCCATAAATTTACAACCCATATTCAACAGGGTTATCAAGCTACAGCTACTCTCAATCAAGGCATAATCACCGATCCTGGAACCGGTAATTACTGTCGCTGGCAGTATGAAATCAAACCTATTTATGGTTGGGGTCAGCCTAATTACCCCCAACAGTCTACAGCGGGATGGTTATCTTTTTTACAAATCTTTGAACCAGGGTGGCAGATCTTAATGGCTCATGGTTTGGCTAGTGGTTATATAGACTGGAATGGTAAGATATACCAATTCACAAATGCACCAGCTTATGGAGAGAAAAACTGGGGGGGAGCTTTCCCTCAGAAATGGTTTTGGATCAATTGTAACTGTTTTGACTACGAAACGGATTTAGCTTTGACTGCTGGTGGGGGAAAGCGTGGTGTATTATGCTGGATGGAATCGGTAGGAATGATTGGCATTCATTATCAAGGACATTTTTATGAGTTTGTCCCCTGGAATTCCCAGGTCACGTGGCAAATTGAACCTTGGGGTAGTTGGCAAATGCAAGCTAGAAACTATAAGTATGAAGTGACAGTGACCGGAACAACTGACCTACCGGGTACATTGCTGCGGGCTCCTACTAATCAAGGCTTAGCTATCTGTTGTCGGGATACCATGCAAGGAAAAGTGAGTCTGGAATTGCGTCGTTTACATCAAAACCACTCCACAGTTATTGTCAAAGCCAGTAGTGATGTTTGTGGTTTGGAAGTGGGCGGTGATAGTTGGGAAAATAGTTGGCAATTTCAATAAAACTAGGTTATAATTTGTGGGGAGTTTATTGGGGAGTAATTTTTTACTTCTTTGGGGTTGTAGCTCAGTTGGATAGAGCGGTCGCCTCCTAAGCGACAGGTCGTGCGTTCAAGTCGCACCAGTCCCGTTTACCTTATATTCCCCCAAATTCCCCATTTCCCCTCAACCTAAAAGAATGCTGCTTGGTGACGAATCAAGTTCAAAAATTCTTCCCGGGTTTTTTGCTCTTCTTGGAATACTCCAATCATAGAGCTGGTAACGGTCCAGGAACCGGGTTTTTGCACCCCGCGCATTACCATACACATGTGGGTGGCTTCCATCACCACGGCCACACCCTTGGGTTCAAGAATAGTTTGAACCGCTTCTGCAATTTGTCGGGTTAATCTTTCTTGCACTTGTAAACGACGAGCATACATCTCTACAATCCTAGCTAGTTTACTTAACCCAACTACTTTTTGATTGGGAATGTAAGCAACGTGTGCCCTACCCATAAATGGTAGCATGTGATGTTCACAAAGACTGAAGAAGTTGATATCTCGCACTAACACCATCTCTTCGTGTCCCTCGTTAAAAATCGCACCATTGACCAGTTCCTCTAAGGACTGATTATAACCACTGGTGAGAAATTTCATCGCCTCTGCTACACGCTTGGGTGTTTTTAGAAGTCCTTCTCGCTCCGGATCTTCTCCTACACCTATGAGCATGGTTCGCACAGCTGCTTTCATCTGCTCTATGCTTTCTTCCGAAGGTTCGTGCAGATCTGGCTGCTTACCATTATGAGTGTTCCGGTCAGGTCTAGTACTGATAGCTTGTGATAAATCAGGAATCAGCGGAGATTGTAAGCGACTGGAACCGTTAGAACTAGCAATCGTCATGGTATTAGTCTTGATAATTGGTCATTGTTTATTGTCGAGTCAAAGCACGCCGGCGTTAGACATCAGAGTTAATTCTTCAATTACTGCTTCCTGGGGTAATAAAGCACTATGTAGAATTGTCTGTGCTACTGTCTGTGCAGTTAACATCTTACTTCGGTCAAAGTTGGCATTTACTGTTTCTGTATCCCAAATTTCGGTGTTGACCGCCCCAGGACAAATTGCGCTCACTCGAATACCGTGAACTCTCTCCTCCTGGGCTAAAGTCTGAGATAGGGCCAGTAAACCAGCTTTGCTCACACAGTAAACCCCCCATCCAGCAAAGGCCTGTTTAGCTGCTATAGAGGCTATGTTAATAATTGTCCCTTTTCCTCTTTGTCTCATTCTGGGCAAAATTCCCATCGTACACTGAAATACACTGGTGAGATTTAAGTCTATTACTCTCCTCCAATCTTCTAGGGAAGTGTCACTTAAATTGCCAGTGTATCCCATACCAGCATTGTTGACCAAAATATCTATGTCTCCAAATTCATCAGCGATCGCCTGAATTTTGGCTTTTACCTGGGAAACACAACTTAAATCAACCGCGAAAGCTTTTGCTTCCACTCCTGCTGCTTTTGCTGCTGCTACTACCCCCTGTAATTTTTCTTGGGAACGACTCACTAATGCAACATCTATCCCCTCTTTAGCAAAGGCTATAGCTGTTTCTTTGCCAATTCCAGCACTTGCACCAGTAATCAAAGCCCGTTTTTTCTTCTCAAAACTCATTCTATCTCCAATTTTTGCCGGTGCTAGGGGCTACCCCCTACCCCTAATTAGTTCCGTACAAGATTGTGTGTGTCAATCACTGTTGGACAGGGTCAACACAGGGTTACTCTTTGCGCGCTTTGTCAGAGATGGGTTAGCATTTGGAAAATTGACTTCTCCCTGTCTCTAAAGAGACGGGGATTCATTAGAACCGTTTTTGTTCGCGTACTCTAATTGACGCAGTCAAACTCCATCTGGATCAACTCCAAATATTGTCCATACTTTCTTTTATGTTACCATAGTGTTAGATATAGTTGGTTGTTATTTTTGGGAGAAAATTTATTGCATGGGTTACTAGTGACCCACCTCATGAA
Organism: Cylindrospermopsis sp. CR12; assembly: GCF_001432185.1. Lineage (NCBI taxonomy): Bacteria > Bacillati > Cyanobacteriota > Cyanophyceae > Nostocales > Aphanizomenonaceae > Cylindrospermopsis > Cylindrospermopsis sp. CR12. Next base: position 18,245 of record NZ_LMVE01000134.1, read on the forward strand.
ACACACCTATTTTTCTAAACTTGTCATAACGGAGCTGACGACGTTCCGATGGTGTTAGTCTGTTTAACTCGTCTAGGCTATTTAACAGGGCTTGTTTAAGATTATTCGCCGCCATTAGGGGGTCTGCATGAGCTCCACCTAGAGGTTCTGGCAAAATCTGATCGATAATACCTAAATTTTTCAGATCTTGAGAAATGATTTTCAGTGCTACCGCAGCTTGTGGAGCTTTGCTGGCATCTTTCCACAAAATTGCTGCACATGCTTCTGGAGTAGCAACGGTGTACACTGAATGTTCAAACATTAACAGTCTGTCTCCCACTCCAATACCCAAAGCACCACCGGACCCACCTTCACCAATTACTGTACAAATAATTGGTACATCAAAACAGAACATTTGCCTCAAATTATAGGCGATCGCCTCTCCTTGTCCTTGGTGTTCTGCTTCTATACCTGCCCAAGCACCGGGAGTGTCAATGAAAGTGATAATAGGCATAGAAAACTTATTGGCATGTTCCATGAGTCGTAGGGCCTTGCGATATCCTCCTGGAGCTGCCATACCAAAGTTACGGGCCACGTTATCCTTAGTATCCCTACCTTTTTGATGACCTAACATCACTACTGGCTGTCCGTCTAAACGCGCCACACCACCTACTAAAGCTGGATCGTCTCCTCCACAGCGATCGCCGTGTAATTCCATCCACTCATCACTGATAGACTGGATATAGTCCAGGGTGCTTGGTCTTCGGGGGTGTCGAGCCACCTGAAGTTTTTGAGCGGGTGTTAAACTGCTAAATATTTCTTCTCGCAGTTGCATTGCCCTAGTTTCCAGTTGGCGGATTTGCCCGGATACGTCCACACCATTTTCATCTGCCAATTCGCGAATTTGGTCAATCCGTTTGGCTAGTTCTGCCAAAGGCTTTTCAAAATCCAACAGTAGGGGTTTGCGTTCAGTGTTTGCCATGGTCTGTCAGTTATCGGTTATCAGTTATTGATTATCGGGTATTTTCCATCATTACTAAACTAACAATGGTCTAAAACCGTGCTTGAGGGATAGTTGACCCATATGCTCCATTTTGTCTACTGTAATCTGATTCCTTCCCCAGGAAAAGTTAGTGTATAACTTCTCAAATTCCAATAACATTGATTCAGCAAAACAGGCAAACAACTGACGTGAAGGGACATCCATATTGACTATTTTCATAATCTTCCACTCAATATCCAAAGAGTGTTCCACAATTCCTCCGTTTAACACATGTACCCCTGGATGTTGAATTTTTGTCCCCAGATTTTTCGGGTAACCTCCGTCAATTAGTAAGCATGGTTGTTTGAGAACTTTTGGGTCAATTTCCACCCCCTTGGGCATACTTGCTACCCAAACCACGATATCCGCTTGAGGTAGAGCTTGTTGTAGATCCATGATTTTCCCTCGTCCCAGTTCCGCTTGTAGTTTCTCCAAACGTTCCTGGTTGCGGGCGATCAACAACAGTTCTTGCACATCCGTTTTTTTATCTAACCAGCGCGTAACTGCACTCCCAATATCACCCGTTGCTCCACACACTGCTACAGTTGCCTTGCTCAATTCTATACCTAGCTGTTTAGCTGCCACCTCTACCTGTTGGCAAATAATGTAAGCTGTGTGGGTATTACCCGTCGTAAACCTTTCAAACTCTAATGTCAGGTTACGAACTTGTTTAAACTGTTCTAAATTAAAATTCTCAAAAATTATAGAAGAAAATCCGCCTAAAGCTGTAATGTTAATATTATGCTTTTGAGCATGAGCCATAGCATTTAATATTTTTCGGGTTGCTGCTTTAATACGTCTATTTGCTAGCATTTCTGGTAAAAAGCAGGATTCCACATATTTTCCTTCGATTTTTTGACCCGTGACGCTGGTCACTGTGATACTGTCCACAATTTGTGGAGGGGCGCTACACCAGAAATCCAGCCCTTGATCGGCATATTCCGGGTATCCCAAATCCTGAGCCACGGACTGGGCGTGTTCTAAACTTGTCAGATGTCCAATTAGACCAAACATTAGTGATATAAGATTGTGCAGTTAAAAGCTAGAAATCAGAACCAATTTTTCTATAGTAACACCTTACTCTTAATTATTTGAACCCCCGGTTTTACAACCGAGGATTTGACGTGGCTATATGGTTGCCAGTCCATAAGCCGAAAGACGCATAATATCACGGGTGGTAAACCCAATATTACTTAATGCTTCTCCGTATTGAATCATAAAGTCCTCCACTAGAGCATCTTTCTCCATCCCCAATACTTTGGCATCCTCAGCCACTTGATTGAGCATTTGCCATACTATAGGCAGATTTTCACGGTTCGCTACCTCTAGCTCCTCTTTTGATGCTTCAAACTTTTCTTTTAGCCAAACTTCACCAAAATTAAGATGGGTGTATTCTTCTTTCACTACTCCCTCAGTAATTTTACGTGCAAATGGATCTGCTACCGGAATATATATATTATAGGCAGCGATCGCAAAGCATTCAATAATTAGGGATTGGATCAGTAGACAGGTGACAACTTTAGGTTTAGGTTGTTGAGCCGCGATTTGAAAGTTATTATGTAGGGGGGAGAAAAACTGACGGGCAAATTCCATATCCGGGTTAACAGATAGATTTCGCCCGCAGGACTCAAAACCCTTTTTGTGTCTACTTTCCATCTTAGATAACTTGATCAGCTCCTCTTTATTTGGTGGCAGTAGTTCGCCTAGGGTGAGGTAGTTTTCGTGTGCTTCTTGCTCACCCTCAATTACTATGGCATTAATTCGGCTATAAGCGTCTTTATATTTCGCGCTCTGAAAATCAGTTTTTTCAATTTGTTCAACTAGCTGTTGCATGATATGTTTACTCCATCACTCTATATATATTGAGACTGAAATTTTAAGGATAGAAACAACTCTGTGCCCCCACCCTTACTTCTATGGTAAGACTAGGAAAAACCAATGATTTTTGAGTCATAAATGGAGTCATAAACAATGTTGTTGCATCTGATCTGGAATGGTAAGGTCAAACATTTTTGGAGTTTTTTCCTCTTATTGCTTGGATCACTTATCATTTTACTACCTTTGATCGTTGTTTTTCTCACCTCTTTTTCTTCAGCGGGTGAAAGTCTGGGGTTGACAGGGAAAAGTTGGACTTGGGCCAATTATCTGGAGTCCTGGGAAAGAGGTCGGTTTCTACTGGCTTTTGCTAATTCTACCCTAGTGGCGATCGCAGTTACAGCTTTTCAGATTATTACCTCTGCTTTAGCTGGTTACGCCCTATCTCGGTTACAATTTCGAGGTAAACAGGCCATCTTGCTTCTAATTCTAGCAACTTTGGTTATTCCTTTTCAGCTCCTGGTTATTCCTATTTTCCTCCTATTGAAGTGGGGAAATATGATTAACACTTACTGGGCAATGATTTTACCCACCGCCGCCAATGGTTTTGGGATTTTTCTTTTACGCCAATATTTTGCCACTATTCCCTTTGAATTAGAGGAAGCTGCTATTTTAGATGGAGCTAATCCCTTACAAATCCTCTGGTATATCCTTCTACCTTTATCCCGTCCGGCTTTGGTAACTTTATTTTTATTTACTTTTATTGGTGAGTGGAACGATTTGTTTAAACCTTTAATGTTTACTACCAGACCAGAATTAATGACGGTACAACTAGCTTTAGCAGGATTTCAAGAGCAGTTTACAAATAACTGGCCATTAATGATGGCAGCAGTTACCATTGCTACTGTTCCAGTATTAGTATTATTCTTTGTGGGACAAAAGCAATTGATCCAGGGGATTGGATCTACGGGAATCAAAAGTTAAACCAACCATTGCCAAAAATTAAATTATTGGTTATAATGTCTTGTGTTGTATCTTAATAATCTGGAGAGGTGGCAGAGTGGTCGATTGCGTCCGACTTGAAATCGGATGAGGCTAAAACCTCCGGGAGTTCGAATCTCCCCCTCTCCGTTAAAGCACACCCACCGACTTTTCGGTCGGTAGGAGCCTCAACTAGCCAATATCTTCGCTTTCAATATATAAAAACAAAGAAGCGAAGGCAACTGCTGGTAAAACTAAACCAGTTAAAGGAACGAAAATCGAAGGCAAAAATGAAGAATAAGCCAAAATAGAGGGAAATAATGAACCTGACATAGTAAGGATCCTTGAAAATCGAGGTCATCTTAGGAGTTTACTGCACAATTTTCACCCTTTTGACAAATGGTCAAGATTTTTAACAAAGATCGTGATTTGATATGGGAACGGGAGCTTGTGGATTTACCATTATGTTCCTGATAGCTGTGACCTTATGACTTTCCCTTTGACTGTCAGACTCCACAGCGATCGCCCCCAGGAGAATTTGGGTACAACCCAGGGGTACAACCAACTGGGTAATTGTTTGCCACTTTCCCAGGGAATGGGGTTGGAAATCTGTCAGTACATGGGGACCATCTAACAACTCCCGGTTTTGGCAGTCTTCTAACCATAGTTTGATGGTTAAGTTTGGATACATCTTATCAACTTCTAAACGAATCTTGATCAAAGATCCAGCTAGTAACTCACCACTGGGTAAAAACAGTCCGGGGGTAGGTAGACTTACTGAATCTAGCATCTCTTGTCCAGTTTTTACATCGTTCCATGGTTGTTTTTCCAACTCCAGGGATTGATTAGCACTATCATACTGCCCCTGTTCTTCCGGATTAGTAATTATATCAATACTTACATCATCAATAACTATTTCATCACCCGGTAAATTGACAGTATTCTTTAAAAGTGAAGTTTCAACATTTAACTGCTCTGGTTGGAAAATCTTCTGTTTTGATACTTCCAGGGTTGGTCCTAACTCCATATCTACCGGATAAAGTTCCTGGTCTATTTCCACCGGTACCAGTGATAACCTACTCTCTTTAGATACTGGTTGAATTTTGGGAGGGAGTGGTTGGTGAGGAGCTGGTTCCAAAACGTGAAAATGGGCTAATTCGGGTTTTTTGACCAGATTAAACAGTTCTAACCCTAGATGTGATGGAGAAGATGAAGGAGGGGATAAAATCCCAGTATAATGACCCGGTGAAGTAGAAAGTACCAGAGAGGTTTGTGAGATTAGAGGTAGTAACTGATCAAATTCAGCTGTGATGGTAAAGGGATGGCTGGCCAGTAGGATAACCTGATCATGGGGAGTAAAACTTCCATACAGATTTATGGTAGCTAAAAGTAATTGTGATATGCAGTCATGGGGAATAGTAAGGTTATGACTAAAAGCAAAAGGTAATAGTTCTTCCGTAGAGAGGTGCTGTGGGAAATCAAGGAGAATTTTGGATTCACCAGGAGATCGCACCTGAACAGACAGATGGACCTGATATATTTTGACGGAAGATAATGAGGGAGATGTGAGTTGTTTGCTGCTTGATAAAATTCCATAACCGTTAATACTAAACGGCTTACCCCAATTGACGATGTAGGTATTCTGTTCCAAAAACAGTTCCAGAGGTGGAGATGGGGACTGAGGAACAGATGTCCCGGATAAATATTCACCCTGGGATTGGGGACTGGTGAAATCTATGACTCTTTGGAAAATTTCTTCTGCAGTTTTTCCTCCAGAGAACACAGGACTAGCTGGTTGATTAATAAAATCCTCCATAGTGGATAAAATAGGATCACCACTAGCATCGTCAGATCCATATTCACTATACTCAGTTTCAGCATGAATCTGATTGTTATTTTCCGTTAACCCATCTTCATCAGGGGAAGAAACCCCCAGTACCAGACTGTATTGCCAAGATTCATCCTCCCCTACCCTTCCCCAGCATTGTAATTCCCAAATTCCCTCCTGGAGATCGGTAAAAGGTAAAACTGCGATCAAACCATCCTGATTAGATCGACGAGTGCCCTGAACAATCAGCTTTTTAGATTGATCTGCCCAGGGAAGAGAATGAGTTATTAGTACCTCCACCTGCTGATTAACAAGATGAGAACGAGCCAAGACCCTATATCTACCCAGCGAAATTTCCAAACGGGAGGAGTCGAGACTTTGCCAATGGCGATCGCCCTGTTTCTGGATTAGAAATTGCCAGTTTTCCATAAAAGTAATTAAGCAGCCCAGGATGTAAGTTAATGTGAATTATTCCGAATCTTATGCAAATAAACTGTCATTATCTGTGTCTATATCTAACAGATTGGTAGTAGGTGGTGAGGTTTTTAAGGCACTTGCATTCCATCCAGGATTAGCAAAGCGAGGAAGAATTTCTTCACTGAAAGCTTCTGCAGCCTTAGAACGATAGCGATTGGGGTTAAAAATCAACCACAGTGTGCGTTTAACAATTACACCCTCAATGGTTGAGCGATGGAGCATGCCCATTTGTAACTCCTTAACAATAGCTGAAGTAGAAACAAAAGCAGCGCCCAAACCGGATTGAACAGCATTTTTAATAGCTTCAATGGAATTTAGCTCCATTTCAAATTTAAATCTTCTAGTATCAAGACCACAACGTATTAGCACATGGTCAATAACTTTACGGATAGTAGATTGGGAATCGAGGGCAATAAACTGTAGTTTATATAGGTCTTCCTTTTGAATGGTATGGAGTTTTGTAAAAGGGTGGAAGGTGGGTAATATCAGAGCTAACTCATCTTCAGCGTATGGAAGAACCTCCAAATATTCTGCCAGTTCCGTGGGTATTTCACCACCAATAATTGCCAAATCAACCTGTCCATTAGCCACGCTCCATGCTGTACGACGGGTTGAGTGAACATGAAGTTGTACCGCCACATCGGGGTATTTTTGACGAAACATACCAATCATACGTGGTAGCAAGTATGTTCCCGTAGTTTGAGAAGCACCCACAATCAGGGTACCACCTTGAAGGTTTTGTAAATCCTCAATTGCACGGCAAGTTTCTTGGCATAAACCCAAGATTTTTTCACCATAGTTAAGGAGGAGATGTCCAGCTTCAGTCAGTTGGGCCCGTCTCCCACCCCGGTCAAATAGGGGAACATCCAACTGACGTTCCAGGTTTTGTACTTGCAGGCTAACAGCTGGTTGAGAGACATAAAGACTCTCAGCAGCACGTTTAAAGCTCCCTTCTTGGGCAATGGCTTTGAGAATGCGTAACTGGTCTAAAGTAAAAGGAAGGTCAGACATAAGGCTTAACCTATAAACTAGGGAAAGAGCATCTGGCAAAATTAATTGGCGCGGGTAGTTGTTATACGACTGTTATATCATTTAGCGGTTAGCTATTTTTAACTCTATATTTGTTACCTGCACTTAGCTACACTGAGGTATTGTAAATGTTGGATTCGAGTTGTACTTTATGATCTCCAATTCTTGGTTGACCACCAGTCATTTTATCATGTTGGGTTTACAGTTGATTTTTGCGATCGCCCACAGTGGGGGTGCTGCTTTGCGTCCCTGGGCAGAAAAACAGGTTGGACCTAGATTGTATCGAATCGCATTTGCACTTGTTAGCTTACCCCTAGCAGCGGTTTTAATTAGCTACTTTTTTAATCATCGTTATGATGGTTGGCAACTATGGCAATTACAAGATATGGGGGGAGTAAAGTTAACCGTTTGGGTATTATCAGCGATTTCCTTTTTATTTTTATATCCTGCTACCTTCAATTTACTAGAAATTGCTGCCATTCAAAAGCCTCAAGTTCACCTTTATGAAACAGGTATTATTCGGATTACTCGCCACCCACAAATGGTAGGACAAGTGATCTGGTGTATTGCTCACACCCTTTGGATTGGCACCAGCTTCACCTTGGTGACATCACTGGGTTTAATTTTACACCATTTATTTGGAGTTTGGCATGGAGATCACCGGTTGAGTCAAAGATATGGTGAAGCTTTTGAACTGGTCAAACAGCGCACTTCTGTTATTCCCTTTCAAGCAATTTTGGATGGTCGACAATCGCTAAAGTGGCAGGAATTTATTCGTCCTGCTTACTTGGGAGTGGCCATTTTTGTAGGTTTATTTTGGTGGTCTCATCCTTTGTTAATCCTGGCCAGCAATATGGTATTATGGTAGTTAGCAGCGATCCCTACTGTTGCCATAAGATTTTAATTTCACTAAGTTGGCTGGACTATTGGTTAAATTATCCGCCTTTCTTAAAAGTGGTTAATGATCCCCAAATTGTGTCATACTAATTATTACCTGGATTATCAATGAAGCAAACCCAAAACATAGTTAATGCATGGTGACTAGCCGATAGATATCTTGTTTCACATAAAAATCTGACTTTCTTAGACCTGTCGGTGATAGTTGCTGGTGATAAAAAACCCTATAAATCAAGAGGCATCATGGTGTTATCGGTTAGTGATCGAACATTTACTGAAGAAGTTTTAGAATCCTCAGTACCTGTGTTAGTTAATTTTGAGGCCCCCTGGTGTGGATTGTGTCGTCTTATCCACCCATTGTTACTACAGTTTCAAGCTGAATGCGGGGTAGGTGTGAAACTGGTGGGGGTTAACGCCGACCAAAATTTTAAGTTGTCTACGACCTATAGGCTGAAATCCCTACCAACCCTACTACTAATAGAAAAGGGAATTGTCCGGGAACGTTTAGAGGGTTTTCGCAGTCGGGATGATTTACGTCAAGCACTGGGAGAAATAAAATACAGATATATTAGTAACAGGGGAGTGGGGAAGAGAAAAGGGGAAATAGACAAAAAAATAGGCGTACCCATATAAAGTATCTTGAACATAAGAAAGTCCTATTAACGGAAGTGACCTGGCAATTCTTTCCCAAGTTCAGACGCGTTAGAATATGAGGGAGGCAATTCCCGCCCAATTGTTGCATCCTGGATATAGGAGAGGTGAAAAAAACAAAATTTTGATTTGCTCTCATTTCCTAATGCACAGTCATCAACGGGAAAGTTGTGGCATTATTGTCCTCAAATGGTCAAAATTTTGAGGCGTGAGTGATGGAAGTAATCTATCAGTATGCCTGGATAATTCCAGTTTTACCCCTCTTAGGAGCAGTGCTGGTAGGTCTAGGACTAATCTCGTTAAATCAAACAACAAATCGCCTGCGACAGCTAAATGCTGTTCTGATTGTCTCCCTAATGGGAATTGCCATGGGTCTCTCCATGTCCCTATTATGGAGTCAATACCAAGGTCATGCTCCCTACACAACTACTCTGGAATGGGCATCAGCAGGTAACTTTCACCTAAGTATGGGCTATACTATTGACCACCTGACAGCTATGATGTTAGTAGTGGTGACCACGGTAGCTTTCTTAGTGATGATTTACACAGATGGCTATATGTCCCATGACCCGGGTTATGTGCGGTTTTATGCTTATCTCAGTTTATTCGGCTCTTCAATGTTAGGGTTGGTACTGAGTCCTAATTTGGTACAAGTTTACATCTTTTGGGAATTGGTAGGGATGTGTTCCTACCTACTGGTGGGTTTTTGGTATGACCGCAAACCAGCAGCAGAAGCCTGTCAAAAGGCATTTGTAACTAACCGAGTAGGCGACTTTGGGTTGTTGCTGGGGATTCTAGGACTGTTTTGGGCCACAGGTAGCTTTGATTTTACCATCATGGGCGATCGCCTAGGAGAATTGGTAGAATCGGGTACTATTAGCAATGCATTGGCGATTCTGCTTGCCATTTTGGTGTTCCTCGGTCCAGTAGCTAAATCAGCCCAATTTCCCCTGCATGTGTGGCTCCCAGATGCTATGGAAGGTCCCACACCGATTTCCGCGCTTATCCATGCAGCTACAATGGTAGCAGCGGGTGTATTTTTAATTGCGCGAATGTATCCGGTGTTTGAACACGTTCCAGCTGCTATGAATGTGATTGCCTTTACAGGAGCATTTACAGCATTTTTGGGAGCGACTATTGCCATTACCCAAAATGACATTAAAAAGGGACTGGCCTACTCCACCATTTCTCAATTGGGTTATATGGTGATGGCTATGGGAGTGGGTGCTTACAGTGCGGGTTTATTTCACTTAATGACCCATGCTTATTTTAAAGCAATGCTGTTTTTGGGTTCTGGGTCAGTGATTCATGGTATGGAAGGAGTGGTGGGTCACGACCCAGTTTTAGCTCAGGACATGCGCTTAATGGGTGGATTAAGGAAATATATGCCAGCTACGGGGATTACCTTTTTAATAGGTTGTTTGGCAATTGCTGGGATTCCACCCTTTGCTGGGTTCTGGTCTAAAGATGAAATATTGGGCGCAGCTTTTGCTGCAAATCCTCTACTATGGTTGATTGGTTGGGTAACTGCTGGAATCACCGCCTTTTACATGTTTAGAATGTATTTCTCAACATTTGAGGGTCAATTCCGGGGTAATGACCAAACAATCAAAACCATGCTCAAACAAGCTACTTCTAAGTTAGGCGGGGAATTACAACCTAATTTTGGACCAGGAGCAATGAAAAAAGGCGAGTTGGAAAGTCATGGACACTCACCCCATGAGTCTCCTTGGACGATGACTCTACCCTTGCTAGTATTGGCTATTCCTTCTATTTTGATTGGACTGGTGGGAACTCCCTATGCTAACTATTTTGAGCAGTTTATTTTTTCCCCAACCGAAACTCTAACAGAAGTAATGGAAAAAGCGGCAAAATTTGACCCCCATGAATTTTATCTCATGGCGGGTAGTTCTGTGGCCATTTCCGTGGTGGGCATTACTTTGGCAATTCTTATGTATTGGGCTAGGAAAATTGACCCCAGTGCGATCGCTGCTAAGTTCCAGTCTCTGTATGAGTTGTCGTTGAATAAATGGTATTTTGACGATATCTATCATCGGGTGTTTGTTCTTGGTTTGCGTCGTGTAGCTCGACAAGTTATGGAAGTTGATTTTCGAGTTGTGGATGGTGCAGTTAATTTAACTGGGTTTTTCACCCTAGTCAGTGGTGAAGGTCTCAAGTACCTAGAAAATGGTCGCGCTCAGTTTTATGCTCTGATTGTATTTGGAGCTGTTTTGGGCTTAGTCATTGTTTTTGGCGTAACTTGATATAAATATCTTGACTATGAAACTAATGTCAGGAAATTAATGTCAAGGGGTGTGAGGATTTTCCTCCACCCGTTTTTGGTAATAAAGCGCAATTAGACAAAATTAGTTATGAAATCATTTATCAGGTCATTAGTTGGTCCGGGTATTAACTTGAGTTTGATCGCAAGTACTTTAGGGCTTAGTTTAAGCCATAGTGGCACCGTATTTGCCTTACCACCACAAGAAATTAAGGGTAAATTAGATGCAGTTCCGGTGTACTTGATAACTAATGATCAGGGTACACCTTTAAGTCGCATGATATCTTCCCCAGATAGAAAACAGGAGAGAGCAATGACGGATGTATACATGAGCCGTCAAGAAGCTTTAAACTTTGTGCAAAAGTTTAGGCAAATCCTAGGGAAAGACAAGAACCCAAAAACCCAGGAAATGCTCAAAACGTTGCAGGTTACTACCGTACCTTTGGGACTTATATATCAAAAACAGCAACAACAACAAAATCAACCCAATCAGCTTTTGTTTTCTTTTAACCCGGTCTCCCAAGAAATGACGGGAGCAGCACAGCTAATGAAAGCTAGTGGTCAACGGGTAGAGCAGTTAAAAAGTGTGCCGATTTTTATGGTCATATCTGGGAAGGATAAAAGTCACATTACTATTCAAGTAGGTGGGGGAAAACCTCAAACCATAATTCCTTTGTTTTTTAGCAAGCAAGATGCCCAAAATTTACTGACTAAGGTGAAGGGAAAGTTCCCCCAGGCTTATATTCAAGTTGTAGGTGTGGACGGATTAATTAATACCTTGACTCAAAAGAACGATGATTGGTTAAAACAGCTGGTTTTGATTCCATCTCCCGAATCCAGACAACACCTTAATAATCTGCGTTCCAATAGCGCCCAGCCAAAAACCATACCCCCAAAACCACGCTCATGATTAATCAACTAACTAGTGGAATTGAACTATGGAAATGGCGAAATTCCGCTATAACCACTGCTTTAGGTAAGGGGGTTTCTCCACGAGAGGTGGATTGGCTATTACAAGAGATAGCAGGATTAGATAAGTTAACACTGCGGTTGGAATCTTTTAAACACTACCAGGAAATGACCATGGTGCTATCCCTAGCTGAATTAGATAGTCTGTGGCAAAAGCGGTTACAACAAAGAGTGCCAATTCAGTATCTTGCAGGTAGAACCCCTTGGCGAAAATTTACCCTTGCTGTGTCCGACGCAGTTTTAATCCCTAGACCAGAAACGGAGATACTCATTGACTTGGTGATGGAAGCTGCTAACCAAGACCTGCAATCTGGAATCTGGGTGGATTTAGGTACTGGTAGTGGAGCGATCGCCCTGGGTTTGGCAGAGGTATTGACAAATGCTAAGATTTATGCTACAGACATAAGCGAACAGGCTTTGGCAGTTGCTAGGACAAATGCAAGGAATTTGGGTTTTACACAGCGGGTGGAATTCCACCAGGGGTGCTGGTGGGAACCTCTAAATCACCTCCAGGGTAAAATTAGTGGTATGGTGTCCAATCCACCTTATATTCCTAGTGATATGATAGGAACCCTAGAACCGGAAGTAGTCAAGCACGAACCCCATTTAGCTTTAGATGGAGGTGTGGATGGTTTGGAAGCAATTCGTTATCTAGTAGAAGTTTCTCCCCACTATTTGCTCCCGGGCGGTGTATGGTTAATCGAAATGATGGCTGGACAAGACGAAGCAGTTAGAGAAATGCTGATAAATAATGGCAATTATTCCCATATTTCTATTCATACTGACCTAGCTGGAATTAAGCGTTTTGCTCTAGCTCACTTGTCAAGCTAGTCAGAGCTAATAATTTCTACATAACGGGAGTTATCTTTTTCATAAGTCAGAATCAGCTTTAAATAGCTATGAGGTAGGTATGGCATGCGTTCAGGCCATTCAATAGCCACAATTCCCGGGGTAGTGTCTATTCCTTCCCAGTAGTTTTCTAAATAGAGATTGGCTACGTCCTGAGGTTCTAAGCGATACAAATCCAGGTGATAAAGAGGTAGAATGCCATCAGTGTATTCATTAATTAGGGTAAAGGTAGGACTGACAATTGGGTCACTGATACCTAAACCTTCCCCTATAGCTTGCACCAGAGTAGTTTTACCTGCACCTAAATCGCCCTGTAATAAAATTACCGTACCTGGCTTCAGGGTTTTTGCCAAATTAATGCCAAATTCCCGTGTAGCTTTTGCATCTTGCAGGTAGATTCTAGTCATAAGAATAATTTGTGGATCCTATTTTTTACTCGCAGCACCATACCATTTTAATAGAACCCTAGCCAGTTTTTGGGGGTCATGACGAACAAAACCCGTTTCGTCCTCATATAGTATATTAGCAGGGACAATGCGTCTTCCTAGTTGGGAAATAGCTTCCGTGTCCAGAAATACCGGGTGGGAATTTTGCTGAGCATAGCGGATTAAAGCTTGAGCCGAGGGACTTCTTCTATGTACCAGGACAGCATCGAAAAGTTTGCGATCGCCACAAGCATGGTCAATAGCCCGAATGTGTTCAGATACACTGTAGCCTTCCGTTTCTCCTGGTTGGGTCATAATATTACAGATATAAATGCGAGGTACATTAGCAGATGCGATCGCCTGAGTGATTTCAGGTACTAGCAAGTTAGGGATGAGGCTGGTATATAAACTACCAGGTCCAATAATAATATAATCAGCATTGCGAATAGCCTTAATAGCTGCGGGTATGGCAGGAGGATTAGCGGGAATACAGCCAATCTTGACAATTTTACCTCCAGCCTTAGGAATACTAGATTCCCCTTCTATACGACGACCATCAGCCATTTCCGCCCAAAGGCGAACATCACTCAAGGTAGCAGGTAGAACCTGTCCTCTAACCGCCAATACTTTAGAGCTAGCTGCCACTGCTCGTTCTAAATCGCCGGTGATGTCACTCATAGCAGTTAAGAACAAATTACCAAAGCTGTGTCCTGTTAGTCCATCACCAGCTCGAAAACGATATTGAAATAATTCAGTTAATAACTTTTCCTCATCTGCAAGAGCAGCTAAACAATTGCGAATATCACCGGGTGGTAAAACACCGAATTCCTGACGTAACCTACCGGAAGATCCACCATCATCAGCAACAGTGACAATCGCAGTAATATTGGCGCTATAGGTTTTTAGTCCCCTTAGTAGGGTAGAAAGTCCAGTACCACCACCAACAACCACAATTTTTGGACCTCGATACAAACGATGATGTGCTAAAATGACATCTATGAGTTCCTCTTGGGATCCCTGTGGTCTTAAAACTTGAGTAATAGAACCCACCGTGCGAGATTGTCCCCACAGCACTAGGAGTCCACCCAATAACAAAACTAAGGGTCCACTCACATAATGGGGTAAAATGTCTGTTAAAAGGGCCAATAAACCCTTGAGTAACTCTAAGATCCAAAAGATGGGGGTTAGCTTCATCCAAATGGCCAAACCTAAAATGGCTAGGAGGACACCGCTGACAGTGACCATAAACCACCGTTTAACCGATATTCCAGGAGATAACCATTTAAACCATTGGTTGACCCGATGGGTAGTGCTGCTATATGGTTGGTTGTGTATAGCATTAATAGCCTGTTTCAGAAAACCGATGGACATACCTAAAAATGGAGTATGGTACAGGAAGTGTTTAAAATTATATACTATCTGGTGTTTAATCCTTCACGATTTGGCCATTGCTAACCGGAAACTCCCAACCAAGTCCTGGGTCAACCAAATTTCTATCCAGAAACCGGAATTATTATTTATGACACGGCAAATTTTAGGATTAGATCCAGGATTAGCAATAGTCGGGTTTGGTGCGATTTCCCTGGAGCAAAGGTCAGCCAAATTGTCGGATACCACCATAAAAATGGTTGATTTCGGTGTGATTCGCACCCCCTCTGATATGGAAATCACCCAACGACTATGTACCTTATTTGATGATTTACACACCCTCCTAGACCAACTACAACCAGATGTAGTTGCTATTGAAAGGTTGTTTTTTTACCGAATGGCCAACACAATTTTAGTAGCACAAGCAAGAGGTGTGATCATGTTGGTTTTGGGACAACGGGGACTTCCCTATTTGGAGTTTGCCCCTCCCCAAATTAAACAGGCTTTAACCAGTTATGGCAAAGCTGAAAAGATAGAAGTACAAGAGGCTGTGATGCGGGAGTTAGATTTAGAAGAAATTCCTCAACCTGATGATGCAGCAGATGCCCTAGCTTTAGCTTTAACCGCTGCATTTAAATTAACAGATGACTAATATAAACATGAGGCAGTAAAATTTGAATATGGATATAGATAGGAACTCCACCAGAAAAACTCAGAAATTGCCCAAGCAAGATCTTGCGGTCAAAATATTTCACAGTTTGAATATAGTCAGTCTTTTTCTGATGATTACTAGTGGACTACAAATTTACAATGCCAATCCGGTTTTTGGTGGTCGTGGAGGATTACACATTCCCCCTATTTTTACCTTAGGAGCTTGGTTAGCAGGGGGTAGACACTGGCATTTTGCAGCTATGTGGCTATTTTCAGTGAATCTTTTTAGCTATGGAATGTACATTTTATTGACCAGACGTTGGCAACACAGATTTGTGGGGAATAATGACATTAAAGCCTTGCAGAAAACCGACAATATTAAACGTCTTACCTATAGCTGGCATCGGATTGTTTACACAGCTATTATCCCCATTCTTTTGTTAGCAATATGCACGGGTATGGGGATGTATAAACCAGCCCAATTTCCATGGCTAGTGGATATATTTGGCAACTGGCAAGGATTAAGAATTGTGCATTTTGCTTCCGTACCGTTGATAATTATATTTGTAGTCATTCATTGGCAACTAGGTAAAAGAGCAGGAGGAGATAAATTAATTGAATCCATGTTTTGGTAGACTGGTATTTTTAATTAATTGAAAATCATTGAACCATAATCATGAACCATAATCAACAGGAAATAGAAAGAGAGCTAATTAAGGTCATCAATCCGGAAGTATCTCGCCGTCAGTTTTTAAAAACATGGGGAATTTCAGGTATGGGTTTTTTCCTAACTGGTTGTGGTACACCAGCATTAGAAGACTTAGTGGGCAAAATATCAGAACCATGGAATCAAAAATTTGAGCAGTTAATATTTCAACCACAAAAACCAGTACCGGAATTTAGCTCCAATCAAATTGAACCAAAATCCCTAATCATTAACAGCTTTCGGGGTACACCGATTATTGACCTAGAAAAATATCGTCTGATTATTGACGGTCAAGTTAATCATCCCCTAAACCTGAATATGAGGGAAATTCAAAGTTTACCTTACACATCCATGATTATTCGTCATGTTTGTGTAGAGGGATGGGCGGCCATTGTACAATGGGGAGGAGTTCGTCTGGGTGATTTAATTGCTTTAGCTCAACCTCACGCAAGTGCCAAGTACGTCTATTTTGAATCAGCGGATGGTTATTATGAAAGTTGGGATTTACCTTCTGTCACCCATCCACAAACCCTATTGGCCTACGAAAAAAATGGCGAGAAATTACCCAGAGAAAATGGCGCGCCCTTGCGATTAGCTACACCAATTAAATTGGGTTATAAACAAAGTAAATGGGTAACAAGAGTGACCTTAACTTCTAAACTAACAAATTTTAAAGGTTATTGGGAAGACCAAGGTTATGAGTGGTTTGCAGGATTGTAAGTAAGAACAGTTCAAATAAAATACAATGGTGGGTGAAAAATGATTTTTTTAGATAAATTAAACCAAAATATTACTGACAAACAGAGTCTGTTTTTTGTAGGACTTGACCCTAACCCAGAAATGATTCCAGAGCGTTATCAAGGCTCTGATTTGCTCGTCAGTTTAGAGAACTGGTTACAATTTGTGATTGCGGAAACTGCAGATTTTGTTTGTGCTTACAAACCTACCCTGGGCTTTTATCAAGCTCTAGGAGTCAGAGGTATAGAACTGTTAATCAAAATAATGGCATCTATTCCCGGGGAAGTTCCCATTATTTTAGATGCTAAACATGGCGATCTCAATACTACCAGCATGTTTGCCCATTCCATATTTGTAGATTGGGAAGTTGACGCGGTAACATTAAATCCTTATGCTGGACAAGACCATATTGCACCATTTTTAGTATATCCCGATAAAGCTGTCTTTATTTTATGCTGTACTTCTAATCCTAGTGCAGCTATTTTACAACAATACCCTACTACTTCTCCCTTTTATTTGCAAGTAGTCGAAGAGTCCAAAACTTGGGGAACTCCTGAACAGTTATGTTTGGAAGTAGGAACAACCAATCCCGAAATTTTAAAATCTATTCGCGCTGTCGCACCAGAAAGAATAATCATGGTACGAAGTATTTGGTCACAAGAGAATAGTATTCAACCAATTTTGGCAGCGGGTTTAGACAATCATGGTGATGGATTGTTAATTCCGGTTCCTCAAGATATGTTAAGCAGCACTAACCTATCCCAGGAAATTCGCTCTCTAAGGACGGAATTGAACCAAATTAGAAGCGATTTAATTAATTCTACTTCTAGTTGTGATGTGTGGTTTCCCGATGTCAATATAAAGGATAAACACCCCCATCAGGACTTAATTCTACAACTTTTTGACATTGGTTGTATTATGTTTGGGGAGTTTATTCAAGCATCGGGAGCCATATTTCCCTATTATATTGACTTGCGGAAAATTATTTCCAATCCCCAGGTATTTAGTCAGGTGATTGGTGCTTATGAGAAAATACTAGCTGGTTTGACTTTTGACCGATTAGCTGGTATTCCCTATGGTTCTCTACCTACTGCAACCGGGTTGTCATTAAGATTAGGTTATCCCATGATTTTTCCCCGCAAGGAGGTGAAAGCACATGGTACACGCAAAGCGATTGAAGGAAATTTTCTTCCCGGAGAAACCATCGCAGTGGTTGATGATATTCTTATTAGTGGTAAAAGTGTAATGGAAGGAGCTGAAAAAATTAAATCTGTGGGATTAAGGGTCAATGATATTGTAGTTTTCATTGACCACGAAAAGGGAGTGAAAGACAAACTAAAAGAAAACGGTTATTGTGGTCATTCAGTATTAACTATTTCCGAAATTGTTAATACTTTACATGAAGCAGGAAGAATTAATCAACAGCAGTTGTTGGCTTTTCAACAAGACTAGTTGCAATCTTCCCATCTTTTCACTTCTTAACCTCCGTAAGGTAAGGATGAGTGATGCAATATAATACGTAACTTACCGCTACTATCTTTTATGAAACCCCAAGTTTTATCCACGCTTGTAACCTTACCAGACTTGTCAGTCAACACCACAGTTGCTAGACTCATGGCCGTGTCACCATTAATGAAAATTCCAGCATTACGGATTTCTACTTTACGCCACCCTTTGAGAGCAAAACCACTATCGGAGGGGAATGCAGGATCACCACCAACAAAGTAAGCAAGAGCACCTTGGCGTGTGGTGCGGTATGTTTGTGGTGGTTTTGCTAAAGTTGGTTTAAACAATACTGCTCCAAACTGATAGCCATAAGCTTGGTCAATAATTTTTCCTGCTAATTCCCTAGCAGCAGCTATTCCCTTTTGTTCATAGGTAGTGCTGATACTAACTAATGCATCTCCCCAAGCCTTTTGAGCAGCTAATACCTGTGCCTCAGTAATAGATATATTAATTACTCTTGGTTTCTCCACAGATGGAGCTGGGCGGGTATTAGTTGTATTAGTTTGGGCATTAGCAATATTTGAGTTTGCAACTGGACTAGCAATCAACAATGCGATCGCAGCTGCGGTGACAGAAATATTGGTATGTAAATTCTTTCGGAAGTTAGGTTGCATATTATAGAGTAAATTAAATGACCTTGACAATCTACCACAATCCCAAAATTGAGTCCAATAGTTATCATCTATGATTACCATCAATGAGTAAAACTTGGGAACAAATGGGCTTTTTTTGCCTTTTTTACCAAATTTGGGTGAAATCGTAGTCATTGTTACATCCACTGAAAAAAACCGTGGTTAACATGAAAAAAACTTAGTACCGAGAGAAAGCATTTTGACAGCAACTTTTGAAAACTCTCCTGTTAGTACCGCTCATTAATATCTACCCAAACCTACCCAGATATTAACAATCTGGGTAGGTGGGGTGAGCGTGCATGACTCTGCTATAAAAAAGAGTTACCTACCATCAGGTAAGGTTGGCTACGAAAGACAGGTCATGACACCTACAAATTAACTCCAGTTTGTAGCTCTGTCGGTAACTTCAACAAAAGGCGAGACATCTTAGAAAACCCCAAATTTTAGGTCAAATTTTAAATAGGAGCTGATGTTTTTCCACAATTTTCCTTGAAATCTATATTTTTGCCCTCACACGACTGTGTATAATATTCCAAGGAGTTGGCGATGATTCGACAAATGTGTTGGTTATCTAAATTTAGCGGTGATGGGGAGAAAATCTTACACCTGCAAATTGCTGCAGGTCAACCATGGCGACCTTATACAGCTTTTCCGCAATTTTCTGTTCCTGATTATCCCATACCTGGTGGGTCTAAGGGGTGGGCAACCTATCAGAAACTATTGAAAGCGGGTTGGACCTTGGTTCCCAGTGCTAGAGCAGAGGAGTTTAGTCGTGATTTAGTGGAGTCAAGTATACAGAAATAATTTAACCATACTAAAAATAGCCACATCTTTACCATGGGGAGTATATTAAAAATATGCTTAGCATTTCCTCATGGTGCTATTTTGAGTAATTTTGGTAGCCATTGTGGGAATTAATACAAGTTAAAATTATGCCACAGGACTTATCACCCCTTTGGATATCTCTAAGAACCTCCGGTTTAGCAACCCTCATTACCTTTTTTTTAGGTATTGCTGCTGCTTACTGGATGTTAGGATATCAGGGTAAGGGAAAATCTCTGATTGAGGGAATATTGATTTCTCCCCTAATTCTACCACCCACAGTTGTGGGTTTTTTGTTGTTACTATTTTTTGGTAAACATGGTTTTGGTGGTAGACTACTACAGTCTTTTAACATCACAGTTGTTTTTACCTGGTATGGTGCTGCTATAGCTGCAACAGTGGTTTCCTTCCCCTTAATGTATAGAACTGCTTTAGGTGCTTTTAATCAAATTGATGCTAATTTATTGCGAGTAGCAAGAACCCTAGGTGCTGGGGAGTGGAAGATATTTTGGCGAGTTAGTTTACCTTTGGCTTTTCCTGGAATTTTGGCCGGTGCAACATTAGCTTTTGCTCGTGCTTTGGGGGAATTTGGTGCTACTTTAATGATAGCTGGTAATATTCCTGGACAAACCCAGAATATACCAATGGCAATCTATTTTGCTGTGGAAGCTGGAGATACACAAGAAGCTTGGTTTTGGGCTGTATTTATTTTGTCAATCTCTTTGTCAGGGATAATGCTGACTAATTTTTGGCAAGAAACGAAACATTTTGTCAATTCTCAGATTACTTCCCAGGTTAGTGGTGAGAATTTTCTCGACCAGGGTTTTCAAAAATTTAAAGATGCGGAAGTTTCAGAATCTTCACAATTATGGGGATTACAAAATACTTCTTTTGATCCAGTTCATAATTTGAGTGTTGCCCAATTATTGATAGATATTGAGAAAAAATTGCCCACTTTTCATTTACGGGTGAATTTTGCCACCCATAATCAACCTTTAGGTTTATTAGGTGGTTCTGGTGCAGGGAAAAGTATGATTTTGCGTTGTCTAGCAGGAATTGAAACACCCTCTCAGGGAAAAATTATCCTTAATGGTAGAGTTTTATTTGATTCAGAGCAAGGTATTAATCTTCCTAGTCGTGACCGAAAAATTGGGTTTTTATTTCAGAATTATGCCCTGTTTCCCCATTTGAATGTGGCTCAAAATATCGCTTTTGGTTTACCTACAGGATTATCCTCCCATCAGGTTAAATTACAGGTAGAAAAACAATTAGGGGATATGCAGTTACGGAGTTTAGGTAATCGCTATCCCCACCAACTTTCTGGAGGACAACAACAAAGGGTAGCTCTAGCTAGAGCTTTGGCCAGTCGTCCAGAAGCACTACTGTTAGATGAGCCATTTTCCGCTCTTGATACCTATTTACGCAGTCATTTAGAGCAACAAATGACAGAGACTTTAGCTGATTATGCTGGTGTGACTTTATTTGTCACCCACAATATGGAAGAAGCTTATCGGATTTGTCCTAATTTATTAGTCTTGGAAGGAGGCAAAATAGCACAATATGGGTCTAAATCTGAGATTTTTCAACACCCAACAACTATTAATGTTGCTAAAATTACCGGTTGTAAAAATTTCTCTCGTGCTATTATCACCAGTTCTCAAACTGTGGAAGCAGTAGATTGGGGTTGTGTTTTGGAAGTTGAGGAGTTTCGTGCCAATCAACTATCTGATGTTCCATCTCATGTTGGCATTCGGGCCCATCAAATAGTTTTTAAAAACAATCTTCTAGGAAAAGATCTCTCCAAAAAAAATATCTTCCCCTGTTGGTTGGTGAGAAGTAGTGAAACCCCCCACCGGGTAACTTTATTTTTAAAGTTATATTCACCAGGAAAAAATATCCATGACTATCACCTACAAGCGGAAGTTTATAAAGAAAAATGGGTGACAATAAAAGACCAAGATTTCCCTTGGTATATATATTTAGACCCTCACAGACTAATGTTAATGCAGTAGTTAGGGTTTTACCGGTGGTAGAGATTTCAGCAAGGGATAAAATAACTGCCCATCACTTACTGTCACACCCGCACGACTTCCCGCAACATCACCAGTGCCCAAATAGTAATCTACCCTACCTGGTCCCTTAATCGCACCACCTGTATCTTGGTCTAAAACAAACCGACTAACAATGCGATTTTCCAACTTGCCATTTTCTACAAAGGGAAAAGGCGCACGAATTAATGCTAAAGCACCCGGAGGCATTAAGGATTTATCCGTAGCTATAGAACGTTCTGGAGTTAAAGGTACACCCACATAACCATAAGCAGGTTCCCCGTGTGTTTCTTTAAAGAAAACAAAGCTATTATTTTTGGGGAGGTAAATGTTTAAATCTTGTGGATATTTGTGAAAATACTCAAAAATTTTCGGCATGGTTACACCCTTTTCGGGTAGCTTTCCTGCTTCTATTAATGTACGACCTAGGCTTTTATAATTATGGGCTGTGTTCCCTGCGTAACCTATACTTGTTTCTGTGCCATCTGTTAATTTTAACCGAGCAGAACCTTGAATTTGAATAATATAAGGTTCAAATCTATCTCTTAACCAAAATAATTCTAATCCCTTTAATTTGCCCTGGGAAGCTTGTAACCCATCTGCACCTTCTAATTCTAGTCTGGTGGGGTGAGGTTTAGACCATGATGCTAAATCAGGTGGCAATCTATAAACGGGATATTTAAATTCTGGTGTGGGTTTGCGACTCGCTACATATAATGGTTCATAATAAGCAGTGAACAAAACTGTTCCCTGATTATCTCTACCAGTTGATTGATAGTAAATGAACTCTTTGGCAATGGCTTGGTGTAATTCCTGAGCAGAATTGGTGGATAATAATAATTCCCTAAATCTTTTTAAGCTATGATAGACTCTGTATCTGGTAATCCCTGGGTTCTTATGTTTTTGATAGGCGATCGCTGCTCGACGGGTTTTTAAAAATTTTAAGCTTTCATCTGTAGCTTTTAAAAGCTGTTCTCTATCAGCTACTTCTTCCCCCGTACCACCAAAGATTCTTTCATCCAAACAAGAGGGATCATTTTCACAACAACCAATGGCAAATCTTTTTACGAGTGTTGGTAGCTTGCTGCTATTTTCAGCCTTGACATCTCGGGGTAAATCCCACTTACTGACTTCACAACCAGCAGGAACTTTATATTGATTGGTATCGATATTTTTAGTTGACGGAATTTCTAAAAAAAATATCGTTAAAAAGAATGGTAAACTGACGGTTGTTTGAAATATTTTTCTCATGATTTGGTTAGGTCTAGGGATGGAAACAAAAAATAATCAAGAAATAATCAACTTACTCGTTCATATTGTGGTAAGTCGCAACAGCAGACGGAGAAATGCGGTTCAAATAACGGAAAATCCAATATTTGAATATTGTATCTAAAATTACTGGAAATGTGGCAATAAATAGAAAAATAAAATCACGGTTTGCGGGTAAACCCCAATGATGTGATAATCCTTCCAAAATCACCTCCCACCCATGGGGGGAGTGGAAACCGACAAATATATCAGTAAATAATATAATGATAAATGCTTTGGCACTGTCACTTAATCCATACACTACATAATCAAAAAAGTCTTTTAGAACTAAAATAGAAGATTTACTAGTCAGTAGCAAACAGATAAACGCAAAAACTGATAGAATATCACAAAATACATTCTTAATCGCATTTGACCCAGATTGGCGAAATTCTCTGGCTATTTCCTGAGCTTTTTCGGACATCTTAGCTTCTAATACCGTTGATGATAAAGGTGGTGTATTAGTAATCATGCTTTCAAATTTAATCCTTTCTGCAAACTTTTCTAATTCTGTTAATGCTTCCTCTTCCATTTCTTCGTTAATGAAAATCTGTTGTGATTCTTCGTGTCTTAAACTATCAACTATGGGACCTACGACTAATACTTTAGATATTTGATGTGTCAGTAAAGGTATGATAATTAATAGTAAGATAAATCTGATGGAGATAATTGTCATTTTCTGAGTTTGACGAAAGCTCCGCACCACTTCCACTTCCGCATTGGGATCTAATTCTGTTTGCAGACGACTAATGGTGGTGAAAATAGATCGTGGTAAAATACTCGTGGAGTCTGCTTTTCTTTTTGGTTTCTCCCCATGGTTCTTACTGGAACCTACTATTTCTTCTTGATTAGGACCTTTACCTCCTACTTTATCAGAAGATTCGTTAACAAAACTCATCACAGAATTGTCTAATTGCTCACTTTTGTACTTGTTAACCACCTGATCTATAAAATCCAGTTTTTGTAAAACTATGGTGAGACTAGAATATTCTATACCCGCTTTGTCCGCTGCTGCTTGTTTACTTTCATTGGAAAACCACCGACTGGCTTTAAACTCCGTTAAGCGCATTCGCACATTTTTCAATAGTTTGTTTAAATCAGACTGAAAGTAGTCCATTACACTACTGCTATAAAGGTCAGCATTTCTGGAAATTTTATTACCATTAAAATGTTGACGTTCAATATCCTGAATTTTTAATGCTGATTTATATGCTTCCTCTAAAGCACGCTCTGGTGTTAGTAAGTACCAGCGGTAAGTAGAAAGTAAAGACAAGTATATTTTTCGACCAAACACAGAATCATTCATTGGTGACTGATGAGATTTAAGAAACCGGGGGAAAGGGAGTGATTAGGAGTAAGTTAGTGGTTTTTGATTCTATCTGGGTTGTGGGTGCAAGTCGTAGTGGTAAAACTACTCGTTTAGCTCGGTATTTTGCTGATTGGGTGGAAAGCAAACCAGAGATATGGACATTTTATACGAAAAATTCAAATTCCAACCAGTGCGAAAACAGAATTCAAACTCTAAATCCTTTATGGAGAGAACCTCGAGTTTTAGTTTTAACATCTAATCATGATGGTCGCGTATATTTAAGTAATAAAATTGCTACCTTGAACAAAAGCAAATATATACTAGAAACAAAAACCACATCGGGATTTATACAAGATGAAGTGATGTTATTTTGGCCCTTAATAGTAGAGATGCTAGAAATCAAAGCTCAATTTCCCTTAATATTACGTCCAGAGACAGAGCAGGAACTAGCTACAAAGCTGTGGAAGTCGGAATTGAACGCCCTAACGAATGGGGGAACCAGTCAATATCGTTTAGTGAGACGGATATTAGATTTATGGCAATTGGGGACCTATGCTGGTATTGCTGGTGAGGATATTGGAGAGATTTTTTACCAAGGTTTAGAAAAAGACATTCACACTTTAGATTTAGAGGCGGAACTTTTAACATCTTTGTTAGTAGGTTGGCGTCAGTGGTGTTTACAAAGAGGATTGTTAACTTATGGTTTAATTACAGAACTTTATTACAAGTATTTATTTAAAAATATTCAGTATCAAGAACATTTAAAAAAGCGTTATCAACTAGTCATAGCTGATGATGTGGACAATTATCCAGCCATATATTATTACCTATTGGAGTTTTTGTTAGACGAAGGAGCAGTGGGAGCTTTTGGCTATAACCCCTATGGGTGTGTCAGATTGGGTCTG
Source organism: Cylindrospermopsis sp. CR12 (assembly GCF_001432185.1). Classification (NCBI taxonomy): domain Bacteria; kingdom Bacillati; phylum Cyanobacteriota; class Cyanophyceae; order Nostocales; family Aphanizomenonaceae; genus Cylindrospermopsis; species Cylindrospermopsis sp. CR12. The sequence continues at coordinate 43,461 of NZ_LMVE01000134.1, forward strand.
GGAGCTGACCCAGAATTTTTAAAAAGACTAGAAAGCCGTTGTCAAGTAGAAAATTTAGTCTGTGATGGAGAAGAAAATTTAGTCACTGAACTAGCTCAACCAATGATTAAACTAGTCAGAGAAGAGATGATAATATTCACATTGCCTAAGACAGTAGAGAGTATTCAAACAATTTCTCGTGCAGAACTTTTACAACAAACAACCCAGCTAATAATTAGAGAAATTACAGCAGGTAACATCCAACCAGAAGAGGTGGCGATTATCGCACCTGGATTAGATGCGATCGCCCGTTATCAGATCATAGAAATTCTTACCAAACACCATATCGAAGTAGATTCCCTAAATGAACAGAGACCATTAATTAGTTCCGCTAATGTTAGAGGATTATTAACATTACTAACTTTAGTTTATCCAGGACTAGGGAGATTGGTAAATAGAGACCAAGTAGGGGAAATGTTAGTAGTGCTGAGTAGAAATTATAGTGATAAACATAGAATAGAAGAAGACGGAGAGAATCAAGAACAAAAGAATCGGATTGATCCAGTGCGTGCGGGAATAATAGTGGATAATTGTTTTGTTCCCGATCTAGAGAACCCACGCCTATTGGATATTAGAGTCTTTGATCGTTGGGATAGAATTGGCTATGTAGCCAGCACAGCTTATAGAGAGATATTAACATGGATAGAGCAGCAGCAAAATCAACAAACCCAATCCAGCACACCGGTTTTTCTGTTATATGCAGCCATGGAGAAATTCATTTTTAAAAACCAAACTCCCTCATTTGGCATCCTATCAGAACTCAGAGAACTATTAGAAACTGCCCAACACTACTGGGAAATAGAACAAAGAGTCAGGCAAACTGAATATCCCCCCCACGACCAAAAGAGACTAACCAACAGCATCAATGAATTCATTAGCCTATTGCGTCAGGGGACAATTACAGCTAATCCCTATCCGGTGCGCACCCTAGGACAAAGCAAAAAAGCCATTACCCTAGCCACAGTATTTCAATATCGCGCCAGTTATAGATATCACAAATGGCACTTTTGGATGGATATAGGTTCACCACTATGGTCTAAAGGTGGTGCAGCCAGTTTATTCGGATCCCATATATTTTTACAAGATAGAAGAGGAAAATCATGGACAGCAGCAGATGAAGACACAGCTGAAACCCAAAGACTAGAGAGAATCATTGTGGATTTACTAGGAAGAGTTTCAGAAAAAATTTACCTATGTCACAGCGATCTAGCAGTTAATGGACAGGAGCAACTCGGACCTCTATTACCTTTAATTTATAGCCTTTGAGTAAATGATTTTAGCAAGTCCTTAATTATAATATATAATATGGTAAATAAAGATCTAAAAAAAAGACAGTCAAACAATGGGACTATTTGGATTTAATAAAAAAGTAGCAATGCCAACACCTGAGCAAGCTTTGCCAGGTCGCCAACAAAAAATGCCCGTACCTGCAACCCATTACGTCAATAATAACCCCTTACAACCTCCCTTTCCTCCAGAAATGGAAACTGCCATGTTTGGCCTGGGTTGTTTTTGGGGTGCTGAACGTAAATTTTGGCAACAACAGGGAGTCTATAGCACTGCTGTAGGGTATGCTGCTGGCTATACCCCTAACCCTACCTATAGGGAGGTGTGCACGGGAATGACTGGTCACAACGAGGTGGTACTTGTGGTCTTCAACCCAAAGATAATTACCTATTCCCAATTATTAAAGGTCTTTTGGGAAAGTCATAACCCCACCCAAGGAATGCGTCAAGGTAATGATGTGGGTACTCAATACCGCTCTGGAATTTATTCATATTCCCTAGAACAAAGAGAGTTGGCAGAATCATCTATGAATGCTTACCAACAGGCTTTGACAAATGCAGGATATGGCAAAATCACCACAGAGATTTTGGATGCACCCGAGTTCTATTATGCTGAAGATTATCATCAACAGTATTTGGCCAAAAATCCCGGTGGTTATTGCGGTTTAGGTGGTACTAATGTGTCTTGTCCCGTTGGTGTTTTTCCAACCTCAGTCAGTTAAACGGGAGAACTATTGAGATGGGTCCAACTCCCATTTTAACATTTGACCGGGGTACATTGATTTTACACCCTCCTCCCCGTAGTAAGTCCTGGATATACTTTGCCACCTGGGATGACAGAATCGAAAAGTTCCGCATCCCAGCTATTAAATACCGCTGTTTAGTGGAAACTCTAGAAGCTGATGATACTGATTTTATAGATGAGGCTAAAAAGTTTTATCCCTTAGAATTGCTTCCCAGCGTGCAGATGACTCCCTACCCCCATCAAACTGAGGCCCTGGTGGCTTGGAAATTGGCTGGTAGACAGGGTGTGGTGGTGCTACCAACAGCAGCTGGGAAAACCTACCTGGCCCAAATGGCTATGGAAGCAACTCCACGCAGTACCCTCATTATTGTTCCTACCCTGGATCTGATGCATCAGTGGTATGCACATTTAAAAGCAGCCTTCCCTGATGGGGAGTTAGGTTTGCTGGGGGGAGGTTCACGAGATAAAACGGCAATTTTAGTCGCTACCTATGATAGTGCAGCTATTTACGCTGAAAGTCTCGGTGATAAATATGGTTTAATTATTTTTGATGAGTGTCATCATCTACCTACTGATTTTAATCGGGTAATTGCTGAATATGCGATCGCTCCCTATAGATTAGGACTTTCTGCGACACCGGAGCGTACAGATGGTAAACATGTGGATTTGGAGATTTTGATTGGAAAAGAGGTTTACCGTCAGTATGTGGAAGAGTTAGCGGGTAAGGTACTAGCAGATCATGAAATCATCCAAATTAAAGTTAAACTTTCACCAACGGAACGGGAAAAATATAATCGGTTAATTCAAACTCGCAATGACTTTTTAAAGCATTCCCGAATTTCTTTAGGTAGTTTACAAGGATGGCAAACTTTTGTTCAGGTCAGTGGGCGATCGCAGGATGGACGTAGAGCTATGTTAGCGCATCGACAAGCAAAAGAGATTGCTTTGGGAACAGATGGGAAAATGAGAGTTTTAGCTGACCTACTGGCTGATCACTATCCAGAAATGGTGTTGATTTTTACAGCTGATAACGCCACGGTTTATCGTATTTCTCGGGAGTTGTTAATTCCTGCAATTACCCATCAAACCCCAGTTAAGGAAAGACACGAAATCCTCACCAAATTCAAGCAAGGGATATATAATACCTTGGTAGCTTCCCATGTTTTAAACGAGGGGGTAGATGTTCCCGCTGCTGCGGTAGCTATTATTCTTTCTGGTACTGGTTCTATCAGGGAATATACTCAGAGGTTAGGAAGAATTTTAAGGAAAGGAAATCAAGAAAATAAACGGGCAATTTTATATGAAGTCATAGCAGAAGATACGAGTGAAGAAGGAACATCAATCAGAAGAAAGGGATTAAGAGGGATGGAAACACCCTCTGGAAATAAACCAGAGGAAAAAAGCAAAAAAGGTGAATTAAGTATTGTGTATGGAGATAATCAAGAACCGGAATTAAAAGTTGCCCAACCGGTAGAAATTAACTACTTGATCAAGAAATTAACGAAATCAAAGCATCAAAAAGATGTTACCGACTGAACTACTAATTTATCGTCAAACCGGGGAAGAAATTATTCCCAAGAGACTGAAACTGGATGATAAACATTTAGCCCTAGCAAATGATTTAATTAACTTTTTTCAAGATACTCTAGGAAAAACCCAAGGATATTTGGAAAGACAACTTATAGATTTTGAGGGTGAAACCACAGACTATAGAATGAAACGCGGTTTAGGTTACATCCTCAAAAGTAGTTTTTGCACTTTTGAAATTATCAGTCCCCTAGAACCACAAATGTTAAGGGAAAGGGTATTCACCCTAGCAGCTCAATCAGTTGCTAGTCCTCAAAACACCCAGATAATTTTTAGCCAAATTGCTGCCAAACTTAGTCAAGAACTGGAAAGGGAAATTTTACCAATTCAGATTGCTGAAGGTCTTTATGCTGATCTCTTGGAAAATAGAATCCTCACCGCATTTGATGCTCCTAAACCAGAAGACCTATTACACCGTTATAACTTATCCCAGGTGCAAGGTATTTTTTATAAAGCTACCCAATTAATCTTAAATGCTCACCGTAATGTACCAAGAGAATATAAATTATTATTTCGATATCTAAAATTATTTCAGTTAATGGCCTATATTGAGGGTAATGCGAACCATGGTTTTACTATCACCATTGATGGTCCAACAAGTTTATTTACCTCCAGTACGCGATACGGATTATCCATTGCTAAAATGATTCCAGCTTTGCTCCATGTAACTAAATGGAGTTTATCAACCACCTTGCAAATAAAAGACCTATATACACAGGAATGGAAAACCAGTAGATTTACCCTAAATTCTGAATGTGGTCTAATCTCTCATTATCCCCAAGGTAAACCATACGACAGTATGTTAGACCAGTCCTTCGCTGATAAATGGGATGCGATGAAAAGTGGTTGGTTTTTAGAAACAGAAGTAGATTTAATTCCCATCCCTGGAAGTGTAATCATACCAGACTTTCGTCTTGTGCATCCAGATGGAAGGAGTTTTTTGTTAGAAATTGTTGGTTATTGGCGACCAGAATATTTAAAAAAGAAATTTGCCCAGGTGAAAAGAGCAAATTGTCACAACCTCATTCTGGCAATTTCTGAAAAGTTGAACCTGGAAAAATCTGGGGTGAATTTGGATAATGTTCCTGCCAAAATTATTTGGTTTAAAGAAAAATTATTACCCAAAGCAGTTTTAAGTAGTTATGCAAAATT
>NZ_LMVE01000135.1:0-2649 GCF_001432185.1 Cylindrospermopsis sp. CR12
CAAAAGGTAATTCATTCTTATCGAAATATATGCAGTCTTCAGGGTTTTGAAGTGGAAACTTTAAAATCGACGAGTTTTCCTGGTGTCTATGGTGCGGTGGAACCACACTGATCCCTTCCCGAACTCAGAGGTGAAACGCTGTTGCGGCGACGATAGTATGGGGGTTGCCCCATGTCAAAATAGCTCGATGCCAGGTTTATTATTACATAACCGCTCATTCCATGTATTATGGGGTGAGCGGTTTGATTTTGGCTCCAGCGATCGCCCGTTTTTAAAAACATTTACCTTAACGTAGGTTGGGTTGAAGCATGAAACCCAACAAACCCCACTATTAATTATGGTGTACGTGAATTGGTTGTATTATAGGGTGGGCGGTTTGATTTTGGCTCCAGCGATCGCCCGTTTTTAAAAACATTTACCTTAACGTAGGTTGGGTTGAAGTATGAAACCCAACAAACCCCACTATTAATTATGGTGTACGTGAATTCATTGTATTATAGGGTGGGCGGTTTGATTTTGGCTCCGGCGATCGCCTGTTTTTAAAAACATTTACCTTAACGTAGGTTGGGTTGAAGCATGAAACCCAACAAACCCCACTATTAATTATGGTGTACGTGAATTGGTTGTATTATAGGGTGGGCGGTTTGATTTTGGCTCCAGCGATCGCCTGTTTTTAAAAACATTTACCTTAACGTAGGTTGGGTTGAGGAACGAAACCCAACAAACCCCACTGTTAATTATGGGCGGTTCGGTTTTACTTTCAAAACAGCGATCGCCTATTTTTAAAAACATTTACCTTAACGTAGGTTGGGTTGAGGAACGAAACCCAACAAACCCCACTATTAATTATGGTGTACGTGAATTGGTTGTATTATAGGGTGGGCGGTTTGATTTTACCCAAAATTTCTCAACTATCGTATTCATCATGTTTTTTTTCAAGTTAAGAACAGCTACCGCAAATATTTTAGTAATTTCCTCAATAATTGCTCCCCTTTCAGCACAAGCGGAGCCAGTAGGCGTAGTACAGGAGGTTCAGAATGGTGCTGGGAACTTGAGTTCTCTTGATAATCAGACCGTGGATCCAGCCATATTGCGCCAGCAATTGAGAGTTAAGCCCATAAGGATAAATACCCAGCGGGTTTATTCCCCAGGTACATCCGCTGGTATTCCCTCAGGGTTTGGCACCAATTGGGGAGATTTGTATTTTGCCATTGCGGGTGCAACTGCAAATAGGGTGAGAAGAGAGATTGATGGGGGTGCATCGGTTGCACTAGGTTTTGGCAATGCTAGGGATATTCTCGGTCTGGAGTTAAGTTACAGTCTCCTTAGTATAAGGAAATTTGGCAGAAATGGCTCTTTTAATGCCAAAGTCCACCGAATTGTTTATTCCAATCCTAACACCTATATTGCCACCGCCATTGGTTGGAATAACTTTGCCAGACATGGTAAGAATGACAGGGATGCTGGAACAATCAATGGGCAATTAGTGGGTACTCCCTCGAGTGTTTACGGTGTGGTTAGTGCTTACCACTTTCTCAATCCCAAGTCAGCAAATCCCGTACCAGTAAATATATCTTTGGGAGTGGGCGAAGCTCCGCTTTTTTCCAACTCCGGTCTGGGAATAATTGCAGGAGCTGGTATTCAAGTAACCCCAAATATTGGAGTCAGTACCGGATGGAGCGGGAAAGGATTAAATCTTGGAGTCTCCTATTTACCAGTGCGGACCTTACCTATGTCTCTCAATGTAATTTATGGGGATGTGTTTCAAAACACAGAACCTGGATCTGTATTGAGTTTTAGTCTTGGCTATGGTTTTAACTTTACTGACTAAATTATGGGTAATTTAACATACGTAAAGTATATAACTACTGATGCCATGGTTTTAAACCGGCTATGCTACAATTTACCAATGTACTAACTCTGGAGATTTCCTTTTATGAAACCTGTATTTCTGCTGACGATTCTTTCTAGTTTGGGATTTACTTTTAGCATGTCGATCATGCCCACCCTTGCTGGTTCCGTTCCCGTGGGAGCAGCAAGCGGAGTCACTCTGCCAACCTCTTTAGACACAAGTAATATTTCACCACCAATAATTCCGCCCCCTGAAATTGCAACTCCTACTGCAGAGACTCCCCCTACGCAAACAACGCCTGCAGCACCTATTATCAGCCCAGATACTCAAGTTATATTAAACCAGACTGCTAGCCAGACCTTAGGAGAAATACAAGTAACAGCACCAGTTGTGGCAGATACAGTTATATCTACAACGCCCGTAGTTGTGAGTAGTCCAGTTAATGAGATTACAATTACTACGAATAGTAACTCTACTGTGCCCAGCACTCCCATAACAGTAGTGACACCAGCAGTTCCCAGCACTCCCATAACGGTAGTGACACCAGCAGTTCCCAGCACTCCTACAACGGTGGCAACACCTCCAACTTCTAGCACTCCCATAACGGTGGCAACACCTCCAACTTCTAGCACTCCCATAACGGTAGTGACACCAGCAGTTCCCAGCACTCCTACAACGGTAGTGACACCAGCAGTTCCCAGCACTCCCATAACGGTAGTGACACCAGCAGTTCCCAGCACTCCTACAACGGTAGTGACACCAGCAGTTCCCAGCACTCCTACAACGGTGGCAACACC
>NZ_LMVE01000135.1:2714-57930 GCF_001432185.1 Cylindrospermopsis sp. CR12
AGCACTCCCGCAACGGTGGTGACACCAGCAGTTCCCAGCACTCCCGCAACCGTGGTTACATCCCCAACGCCCAGCAATCCTGCAACCGTGGTTACGTCCACAAATAATAATAACTCAGCAACGTCCAGCACTCCTGCAACCGTGGTTACGTCCACAAATAATAATAACTCAGCAACAACATCTGTAATTCCTAGTATTCCCGTAACGGCAGTGACGATCCCCACAAGTATCAATAACTCAGCAATAGTAGCAACACCATTACAAGCCGGTCGAAATGTTGCAGATCAAATATCGTTAGGGCAAGGAGTGGAGGTCACTAGCAACACAACCGCAGTACGTATTTTACCCATAAGCCCTACTGCCGATAGTCAAACCTTATCAACCACTGCAACCGTTACAACTGCCAATAGACAAACCCTGAATTTAGTCTTGAAAGGCACATCTAACCAAATTGCTAACGCTGCCGGGTTTATTGCCACAGCCACTTCCGCTGAATTATCTATATCCCAGATACAAACTGGCACTAGCATAGCTCTAACCGGAGCAAACTTTACTCAGGTAGCGGACTTGATCAATAGTTTGTCCGGTTTAATGGTAATTGGCACAAACCAGACCCTTGAGCCAAAATTGGAGAAAGGTCAGCTTCTGAGTTCATTAGCTAGTAATATCGTAAACAGTAGTACACTACCCTCCGATCCTAAGAATAAATCAGAATCAAACTCTAAATTAGTTCAAAGTGTAACTATAGAGCCTGTGCGGTTAAACAGGGCAATACTCATATTTAACCAGATTATTGACACAAGTGATGATGCCACGGTCACTGCGTTATCTAGGAACGTAGAGTTTACAACTATTGGTCAAGTGTTGAAACGTTTAAGTAAGGCTTTTGATAAGGAAAATTAGCTAATTAATCACCAAATATTGCTATACTCTTATTATGGCATACATACTACTCAGAAAAGCGGGCTAGCTGTTCTCCTGGCAAAATCTAGTGCGATCGCCTGAGAAGAATGAGAGAGCCTGCATATTAAATATTGACGTAAAAAGACTACTTTTGTTGCGTTACATCTTGCTAAAAAGCATTATAACTATTACGGTGTCGGAATATTACACTCCCCCCTCTTAACGGGAAATACGACTCAAAAATTACGGTTGACACCAATTCGGAAACGTATTAATTCCCATACATTATTCACAGGTAATGACAAGTTCAATCCATGAGCAAACCGTTTCAAACCCCATTTAGGTTCGGGAAACCGCCCTTCAGGGACTGACTACACAAGTTCAGTATATATATCGGCGTAATTTACGGTTTCAACTAAAAACTGGTTAAATGATGCTCAACTAACTGCTGATTGTCATCAGTTGGTTCAAAAGGTTAAACATACAGCCCTTTATAATCCCATTCATTTGTAGTTATACGGAAGCAGCAGCTAAAATGGCAAAAGTAGTAGGAATTGATTTAGGCACAACTAACTCTTGCGTAGCAGTAATGGAAGGTGGAAAACCTACTGTGATTGCTAATGCTGAGGGTTTTAGAACCACTCCATCTGTGGTAGCATTCGCTAAAAATGGTGATAACCTAGTGGGTCAGATCGCTAAGCGTCAAGCGGTGATGAATCCTGAAAATACTTTTTATTCAGTAAAACGCTTTATCGGTCGCCGTTTTGATGAGGTTACCAATGAAGCTACAGAAGTTTCCTATAAAGTTCTTAGTAGTAGCGGTAATGTTAAATTACAATCTCCCGGTGCTGGTAAACAGTTTGCACCGGAGGAAATTTCTGCTAAAGTCCTGCGTAAATTGGTAGAAGATGCCAGTAAGTATCTGGGTGAAACCGTTACTCAAGCAGTAATTACTGTCCCCGCTTATTTCAACGATTCCCAACGCCAAGCTACCAAGGATGCTGGTAAAATTGCGGGCATTGAGGTACTGCGGATTATCAATGAACCCACAGCAGCTTCTTTGGCTTATGGCTTTGATAAGAAGAGTAATGAAACTATTCTAGTATTTGACCTTGGTGGTGGTACTTTTGATGTATCTGTGCTAGAGGTGGGGGATGGCGTTTTTGAAGTGTTGGCCACCTCTGGTGATACCCACCTGGGCGGTGATGACTTTGATAAGAAAATAGTTGACTTCTTGGCGGAGCAGTTCAAGCAAGTAGAGGGCATTGACCTGCGAAAAGATAAACAAGCTCTACAAAGATTGACTGAAGCAGCTGAAAAGGCTAAAATTGAACTTTCCAGCGTTACTCAGGCGGAAATTAACCTTCCTTTTATTACCGCTACTCAGGATGGTCCAAAGCATTTAGATACTACCTTAACTCGAGCTAAATTTGAAGAGCTTTGCTCCGATTTAATAGACCGCTGTCGCATACCGGTGGAAAATGCGCTGCGCGATGCCAAATTAAATAAGAGCAATATTGATGAAGTGGTTCTAGTGGGTGGTTCTACCCGTATTCCTGCAGTTCAAGAGGTTGTAAAGCGAGTTTTAGGTAAAGACCCTAATCAAAGCGTTAACCCAGATGAGGTGGTAGCTGTAGGTGCTGCGATTCAAGCTGGTGTGCTTGCTGGTGATGTAACGGGTATATTATTATTAGACGTGACTCCCCTGTCTTTGGGTGTGGAAACCCTGGGCGGAGTAATGACTAAGATTATTCCTCGGAACACTACTATTCCTACCAAGAAGTCTGAGGTGTTCTCTACTGCGGTAGATGGTCAAACCAATGTGGAAATTCATGTTCTCCAAGGTGAACGGGAATTTGCTAATGATAACAAGAGTTTAGGAACTTTCCGTTTGGATGGTATTCCTCCTGCACCCCGTGGTGTTCCACAAATTGAAGTGACTTTTGATATTGACGCTAATGGTATCCTCAACGTTACCGCCAAAGATAAGGGAACTGGTAAGGAACAGTCTATTAGCATCACTGGTGCTTCTACTTTAGATAAGTCTGATGTAGAGCGCATGGTTAGGGAAGCGGAACAAAATGCTTCCACAGATAAGGAACGTCGTGAAAAGATTGAGCGCAAAAACCAGGCTGACTCTTTAGCTTATCAAGCAGAGAAGCAACTGCAAGACCTAGGGGATAAAGTACCACAAGCGGACAAAACCAAAATTGATGGTTTAGTCAAAGAGCTGCGGGAAGCTGTAGCTAAGGAAGATGATGAGCAAATTAAGAAGTTAACACCGGAATTGCAACAAGCATTGTTTGCTGTAGGTAGCAACATCTATCAGCAACCCGGTGGTGCTACTCCTGATGCTGAAGCCCCCAACAGTGGAACTACTGGATCTTCTAGTGGTGATGATGTCATTGATGCCGACTTTACTGAAACTCGCTAAGAGTTGAAGGACGGGGAGTCAATTCCCCGTCTTATAGATCATAGACACCGCAATAGTTTTGCCTTCTGGGACAGTTTTTCTAGGGACTTTTGGCGATCGCTACTTAACTTTCCATAGGTGTTTAGGATAGCAATTTCTTCTGGTGTGGGAATTTTTTTGGAGGATTCTTGACCGAGATCACTCAAGAGGGTAATTGACTCAATTTTTAACTGTTTATCTTGATGTTTTTGATACAGATCTCGGTAGGGAATAACCACTTGGGTTTGCCACTGATCGGAAGGACAATAGCTACGATCTATAATTACTGTAATACTGGGGGTTGCTAACACCAGCACTAACCCAGAAACGAAAAGGCTGATCCAACCGGTGAGAACAATGGTAATTAATCTGTGGTTGAGGACGCTCTTCATGCTGACACTCCTATTTGAAAATACTCAATGAACCTATAAATTGACTTGGAATAATCCCTTGAGCAACTCTTGCACGTTTTCAGGAGTTCCCTTTTTCACAGTAGATTCCCGCAAAGCTGCGATCGCATTTAATTCTGCTTCATTGACTTCACCATATGCAATGGGATAAACGCGCACACCACTGTATTCAATAATCTCTTTTACTTCTTCAAAATTGAACCCCTGATTGGTTTGACCATCCGTCAGTAATAACAGATAAAACTTACCATTAGGATTGGTTTTCTTTTGTTGTACCAGTTCCGATAAAGCCACCATCATGCCATCATACATTGCCGTGGCACCATCTGCTTGCAAATTGTCTATAGCTGCCAAAAAACGTTTGTGCTGAAGGTCATCAAAGGGGGCCAGTTTCACTAAATTGACAGGCTGATCTCCATAGGTAACTAAGCCCACATAATTGCCTGGATTAATTTGTTGGCTGGCAATGCGTAGGCCATCTTTAACAGCATTTAAAGGATCTCCATACATAGAGCCACTGGTATCAATAACGGCCATTAAATAAACCGTTTTTCCTGTGTCTTTTTGTGTTTTCCAAAATGTTTGTCCTAAACTTAAAACCTTGCCAGAAGGAACAGGAGGGACCTGTTTTTGTGCGAGATATTGTGCAACTTCTGGAGGCATTTGAGGTGCTAAATTTTGCATTGTATCAGATTGAGCAAATTTGGCAAATTGTTCTAACCCTTGCTGTTGCTCCGGAGTTGTCCATTTAAATTTAACTAAAGGATTATTATGGGGAACCCCAAAAGGAATAAAAATTGAGTTAGCAAATTCAGGAATTTTTTTCAATGCATTAAAGGTCAATCCTTCACTTACAAAAACAGATAGTTTTTTAGGATCTCTTATGGCAATATCCTTTAGTTCCAATGTGGTCAATCCCGTTACTAAAACTTGTTTTTGAAAAGCTTGAAATAAAGAATTGACTTTGGGAGATTGTAAATCTAAGGTAGTTAAAGGTTGACCATTCTGTTGATGACCCGCCCCTCGCCAAAAAATTGTGTACAGGAGATTTAAGCCACTGGAACTGGTGTATGGATTGGTATAACCCACGGATAACTTGCCCGCCACTATGGCATCTAGTAATTGGTCTAAAGTAACTGTTTGTGATCCGAAAATTTCTTGTTTACTTTGTTGATTTAAAATAAAACCAGGCTGGTTTGGCAACAGTTTAGGGGTCACCATATCAACCTCAACTCCTGCATTTTTCAACATAGCAATCCACAGTTCATTGGAAGGAGTGTAAGCAGTAGGTTGAACGACTTTAGATTCGATCATGCGCTGAGCGATACCGGAAGGAATATTGCGAACACCCACCTGAATTAATTTCCCAGAAGAGGTTTTGAAATTTTTAGCATTGAATTGATCTGTGACATCAATCAGCCACCTTTCATCTTCCTTTTGGGGATTAGCTTTATCTGGAGAACCAAAAATTTCGAGGTAAACATTTTCAGTGGTTTTAGGTGGACCATAAATGGGGTATTTATCCAAAGATGGTAGGGGTTCTTGCACGGATTTAACGGAGTAGCTCTGGGCGGTTGCATCGGTAACTAATTGGTCTTTGACAGAAATACGTGGCAAGACATTTCCTTGTAAAACCTCAACCGCTTGATCAAAGGAGCTAATCTTAGGAATACCGGAGCAAGAACCTAGTAATACTAAACACAGTCCTAGGAGGAAGAAAAGTGTGAATATAGCCTTTTTCATGATTTATTTTCCTGCGCTAGAGTGGAATCTTGAATAATAGTTTGGACAGCGGAACGATTTTCCTGGATCAAGGTTTTTAAAAACAGAGGAAGTTCAGTATTTACTGCATTTCTGTCCAAGGAAGATAATAGGACTTGATCTTGAAGTTGTTGCAAATTATGGTGAGTAGTTTTTAGGCGTTCTAAACTTGTCTGCAGGTGAGTTCTAGCAAGAGTCCGATAGTGATCGGTTTTCACCTGGTCTAGGGCTAAAATGGCATGAATCACCTGCTCAGATAGATTCAACACTGTATATAGAGTTTCTAATACTTCCGTTGTTAAAATGCTTTCTTGAGAAACAATTGCTTTACAGAGTTGATGACTTTCAATGGCATAGGTTTGTGCTTTTTGCCAATCCCCAGTAGATCTGCTACCCAGATCACCAGCGATTCTTTGCAAACGTTCCCGGAAATTATCAGTATCAAGAAGATTGAGAGCATTGGCACTAATTTGCGATCGCAAGGAATACAACCAAGCGACTATCATTCCCGCAGCAACAATGCTGCCCAAACCTAGACTCAGGGGACGCATACCTACCCCATGGAAAAAGATACTTAAGCCAAGGATGATGGCCGTCAGCAGTAAGTAGGTTTGAGGGAGTTGTATCACTTTACGCCAGAATATGGACATAGGGAGGCCTCAAGGGGGTTATCTCTGGGGGATCAGTCGTCGCACGCCTTATGCCTATTTCTAGGGGGCGTAACTAAAATATACCATATTAATGACTCACGCCCGAATTACGGTGATCCTGCGTTGGTTTTCCGTTATTACAACTTCAGTGGATAACCTTTCTTCCATGGGTAGGGCATTTTTTCGCCTATCAAAGACAAATAACCAACCAAAATCTAATCCCAAACGAGCTAAATAAGATTCCAATTGTTCAATCCCTTCAGCTTGCGGATCCCTTTTTTTATCCCGCCATACCTTTAACTCAATCCCTAAAATTATGTCTTGATAACTCAAGCATAAATCCATTCTGTCGCTACCAATGGCGTATTCTCTTTCCAAAACTCCTCCACCGTTCACCACCCGATGTAAAAAAGCCATTAATACTATGTGGGGGGCAATTTCATGGTAAGCAGCACTACTTAATAATGGTTCTCCATGTTGTCGCCAAAATTTAAGAAATGCTGTTAACAAAGCATCCATATTTAATTTACCTTCCGGGGTTAACCAAGAGGGTGCAATCATGGGTAAACTGTCTTGGGTTCCTTGTACTAGAACGCGCGGAATAACTTCACGATAAATCGGGTTGGAAATAACTAATCCCCCCATTATATCACGTCGTAATATTCCTATATCAATTAAATATTGGCGATCATCTGCTGGAGTGTCTGGTAATGTCTTCCCTGCTAACATTGGTTCAATAATTGCTTTTATTCTTGGTTCTCTTAATCTTTCTGCTAAACTATCTAAATGGGTATCTTGACGCATAATTAATATTTCTTTAGCTTGTAAAATATGTTCTTTGGTAATAGCTATACTTCTATCCTTGACCATTTTTTCTACTACTTCTTTAGCCAAAGCATTCACTAACCATGGTTGTCCTTGGGTTAAATCATAAGCTATTTCTATTGCTGCTGGTGTGAAAGTTTGTCCAGTTGCTTTCGTATGTTGTTGATATAATTCTTCCACCTCTCCAAGATTAAAGTTTCGCAGGGTAATAGAACTAACTTTAATATTAAAAGGACTGGAGGTATTTAATCTATCACTACCACCGGATGCTACTTTATAATCCCGCACATCGCGTAAACCAATTAATCCTACCGATGAGGGAAAATTTTCTGGACGTTTAGAAAAACCATCTCGTAACTGTCGTAAAACAGAAATTAATGTTTGGTCTTGCAAAGAATCGATTTCATCTATAAATAATACTAGGGGACGATTTATAGCTCTTGACCATGCTCTTAGATTTTCAGCGATTCTCTGTCCAGGAACATTATAAACCCAAGTTTGAGGTTGTAGTTTTGCAGGTAAGCTATCCTCAATTGTATTTCGCCAAATTCCTAAAATGGCTAATTCTGCAGCACTGGGGTCATGATTAAATGCGCTTCCTACTTCCACTGATACCATTACTGCAGCATAATTTCCTGTAGCAGTAAGTTGCTTTGCTAGGGATAACATGGCGGTGGTTTTCCCTGTTTGTCGTGGTGCATGAAGTACAAAGTAACTTTGTTGTTCTATTAGCATTGATAAGTCGGGTAAACGACTTGTGGGAGACAACATATAGTGAATATTGTCTTTACAAGGACCTGCAATATTAAACCAGCGATTCACCATAATTTTATTATTTAGCGTATTATTTAGCGGACACTTTTATTCTAGACTATTTAGAGGGTGAGACTCATGCCATAATCACAGTAATTCTATTAAATACACTTCCTACTTCCACTGATACCATTAAGTAGGGAGTCACAATTATTTGTAGGATGTGTTAGTGGTAGGGTAACCCGTGGGGGCGTTGGGTTTCGTTCCTCAACCCAACCTACGTTTATCTTATGTTTAATTCCACTTACCCACTTACTGCAGCGTAATTTCCTATAGCGGTAAATTGCTTCCCTAAGAATAACATAGCGGTAGCTTTATTTGTATACAATAGTATAAAAATATAAAAAAGGTTTAGCATCGCTAAACCTCCATAGAAAGCAGTTATTCGACACACCAGAACCAGTTTAAATTTACTCCCGGTCAAAATCATCTTCCTTAAGGGGGAGTTATGAATAAAATTGTAAACTCTCTCCCCAGTCGAGAACCTATAAAGTGTGGATGCAATTTAATCGCAATGGTACAATTGAAACAGTGGATTTCTGAGTAAAAGTAGACTAAAAACTTCTCAGTAATTCTCGTCCTATTTTTGGGACAAAAGCGGTTTATTCACATCCTAATCTATGGTAGATAATAAAAACATCTTGTTGCGTAATCTTTGGTACTATGCACTACCCAGCAGTCAGCTAAAAACAGGTAAGATGGTATCACGTGTTTTACTCAAAGAACCTATACTATTCACAAGAGACAAAAATGGTCAAGTTTTTGCGATTGAAGATATTTGTCCTCATCGTGCAGTTCCCTTGAGTTGTGGTAGATTTGATGGTGAACAGGTAGAATGCTGTTATCATGGTTGGCGCTTTAACAGTCAGGGCAAGTGTACAGAAATTCCATCACTGTTGCCAGAACAAAGTATAGATTTGAATAGGTTTAATGTTAAATCATATCCTGTTTATGAAACCCAGGGTAACATTTGGATATACATGTATGATAAAGAAGGCCCTCCCATTAATGCTGAGATTGGTGATATTCCTCAAGTGCCAGGTTTTAGCAATAGAGAACCAGATTTAGTGGAAGTAATGAAATTTCCCTGTTTTATTGATCATGCAGTAACAGGTTTAATGGATCCTGCTCATTCTCCCTATGTTCACCAGGTATGGTGGTGGAGAAGTGGAAAACTGCATGAAGAAGTGAAACAATTTGATCCTTCTGAATATGGGTTTACAGTCAGACGCCATACATTATCCGATAACACGGAAAATATGAGTCGATTATATTGGTTAGTGGGTGGGGGAATACCAGAAGTGGAAATTTCCTTCCGTTTACCAGGAGTGAGAATTGAAGAAATTACCTTTGGCAAACATCGAGTTTGTAATTTAACCGCAGTTACACCAATTTCTGACACAGAAACTGAAGTAAATTTTGTTCTTTATGGTATACCAGCGTGGTTAAAAATATTTACACCTTTGATTCAAATTCTAACTCGTAAATTTTTGGATCAAGATAGGAATGTGGTGGAAAAGCAACAAATTGGACTTCAATATAATCCGATTTTGCGTCTAATTAAAGATTCGGATATGCAAGCACAATGGTATTTTCAATTGAAACGGGAATTTAGCCGTGCAGCAGCAGAAAACAGAGAATTTGTTAATCCTGTAAAAAGTGTACTATTGAGGTGGCGTGCCTAATATTCTTCAAGATTCCCTAATTTTTTAATAATTTGGGGTGTGAAGGAAAAGTAAGGGAGTTTTTAAAAACAGCTAAAGATATGACAATAATAGTTTTTGGTAGTATTAATATGGATCTGGTAGCAACAACTCCCAGATTGCCCATACCAGGAGAAACCTTGTTAGGAGAAAGTTTTTTTACCGCACCCGGGGGTAAGGGAGCAAACCAAGCGGTAGCATTGGCAAAATTGGGTATTCCTACACAAATGATCGGTCGTGTTGGTAATGATAACTATTGAAGCCAGTCAATTGGTAGGATTTGCTGTCAATGAAGAGCAAACCGCCTTCAAAGCTGGGGAGATTTTATTAACAAAAGGTGCAAGGTGTGTGGTGATTAAGTTGGGTGCAAAAGGTGTTTATTGCGCTACTAAAGAAGAAAGGTTTTTTATTCCCCCATTTTCCGTGAATGCCATAGATACGGTTGCTGCTGGGGATGCTTTTAACGGTGGTTTAGCAGCAGGACTTTTTCATCACAAGACTCTGCGAGAAGCGGTGATTTGGGGTGGAGCTGCGGGAGCTTTAGCAACAACTCAAATGGGTGCTCAAAGTTCTTTCCCTGATATGATGACATTAAAAACTTTTTTTGACAAAATGACAAGGGAATAATAAGAATGAAACTACAAGTTAGCACCTTTACTGTCAATAAGAGGTTTGCTCTAACAATTAGCAGGGGAACAACTGCACAAACCACAAACATCTGGGTTAAGATTATGGAAGGCGGTATTGAAGGATGGGGAGAAGCATCTCCATTTGGTGTAGGAAGTTATCGAGAAACCACTGATGTAATTTTCCAGTCTTTGCAAGAAATATCTTCCATGCTAGAATCCTATAGTCCTTGGCAGCGGGATGATATTAGTAAAATTTTAACACAACATCAAATTCCCTCTGCTGCTAAGACTGCTATAGATATGGCACTACACGACTGGATGGGTAAGAATGTGGGTTTACCATTGTGGCAAATTTGGGGACTTAATATAAATACCATAGTACCAACTTCTGTTACTATTGGTATTAACTCACCACAGGTTGCTGCGGCTAGGGCAAGGGATTGGTTGCAATATATGGATGTGCAACTACTAAAAGTTAAGTTAGGAGCAAAGGAGGGAATAGATGCGGATAAAAAAATGATATTGGCAGTTAAAGAAGCTGCTCCTAAGGTGGATTTATTTGTGGATGCGAATGGGGGTTGGAGTTTACCAGATGCAATTGCTATGTCCCATTGGTTGGCCGATTTAGGGGTTAAATATCTCGAACAACCATTACCTAAAGGTGAGGAGCAGAAATTACCGTCTTTGAAAAAACAATCACCTCTACCCATTTTTGTAGATGAAAGTTGCTTCACTAGCACTGATATTCCCCCACTAGCTGATTATGTAGATGGAATTAATATTAAACTGATGAAATCAGGAGGGTTAGAAGAGGCTTGGAGAATGGTGAATACCGCTAAGGCGCATAACTTACAAGTAATGTTTGGCTGCTATTCCGATAGTTCACTAGCTAATACCGCAGCTTCTCATATAGCACCATTAGCAGACTATTTGGACTTGGACAGTCATTTAAATTTAATAGATGATCCTTTTGTTGGTGCATCAGTTACAGAAGGACGAATTATACCTAATAGTTTACCAGGTTTAGGAGTACAATACAGTGCGCTTACCACTTAATCAAAAAATAGCTGTTCTCTTACATGAAGCTCTGACAAAATCTCATGGCAAAACTGGCCTTTCCATTTTGCGCTACAGTGACTCACCTATTGTTGCGGTTATAGATAGAGAATGTCCAGGTCAGTCTATATTAGAGTTGACAGGAATTAAAAGAAGTGTACCAATTGTGGCATCTGTAAGTGCAGCTTTGCCCTATCAACCAGAAGTTTTAGTTATTGGTATTGCACCAAAGGGTGGCATTCTTCCTGATCATTACTGGACTGAGATTAAGGAAGCATTGAAGTCGGGAATGTCCGTTGTCAATGGGCTACATACACCCCTAGCAAACATACCAGATTTAATCTCCCTCGTACAACCAGGAAAGACCATTTGGGATGTGCGCAAGGAACCACCTAATTTGGAAATCGCTTCGGGTTTGGCACGCAATCTCCCCTGTCGTCGTGTGCTAACAGTGGGTACGGATATGTCTATTGGTAAAATGTCTACTAGTCTGGAATTACATCATTCGGCAAAATTGCTAGGACTTCGCTCTAAATTTATAGCCACTGGTCAAACCGGTTTGATGTTGGAAGGGGATGGAGTAGCACTGGATGCAGTCCGGGTGGATTTTGCTGCTGGCGCTGTGGAGCAGTTGGTTATGCGTTTTGGTCAATACTATGACATCCTTCAAATTGAAGGTCAGGGTTCTTTATTACACCCCGGTTCAACGGCAACTTTGCCTCTGATTCGCGGTTCCCAACCCACCCATCTGATTTTAGTCCATCGTGCAGGACAAACTCATAACCATAATAATCCTCATGTTCCTATCCCTCCTCTCACGGATGTAATTAAAATGTATGAAATGGTAGCTGGTGCTGCTGGCGCTTTTGCTAAAGTACCTGTGGTGGCGATCGCTCTGAATACGAAAGATCTGAATGAAGCTGCTGCTGAACAGGCGATCGCCCAAACTGCGTCTGAAACTGGCTTACCTTGTACAGATCCTATACGCTTTGGTGGGGGAATACTATTAGATGCCATTATAAATAACAATTATCAAGAGTAGGCACATCAACCTGGGGAAATGGGTTCAGATAAATTTCCCAGAAAATATAGTACAAATAAACTAAACAAAAATATACTGAAAAACAAAAATTAATCATGCACCTAAATCACAATACAAAAATACCATTTACACTATTCAGACGGAAAAATAGAGGATTGTTATATTAACCCGGGTGTCTCCATAAACAACGTAAAAAAGGTCACAAAAAAAGTTGCCAAAATGGCAGTAATTTTTCGATGCAGAATCAAAGGATGCGTGCTAAGGTTTTATTTCCTTGATTGTTCCTTCATCTGTTCTTTATAGTACATCTGCCCATGTTTATAGATCACTTGCACTCCCAACACCTGGAAGAACTAGTACATGGTAGTAGTGTAAATTTACACCTAGCAATGTTAAATTTTCATTCCCTTCAGGGTGTGAATGCTTATCAGCATATATTAATCTCTAATAGTTTACCGCGCACTAATACAGGGATGATTAAGAGCGGGTGGTTAGAGAGATATGGACACATTACAGCTGGTGGTTGGTGGTGTTCTGGTGTAGACCCGCTAAATAACTGGCAAAAAATGGAATGGGGATGTTTTAAACCCACCCAACCGCGAAGAAACAAAAATGGCAAGTCCATTAAATATGAACATCCCCCCAGCACACCAACGCGAATATTTTGTTTGCGGGTAACTGAAGAAATTTGGCATCAAATTTGCCAACGTTATCATGTTACTATGCCAAAAGACATTACCATTAATGATGACGGGGAAGCCCAGGGTTTTTGGCCATGGGTAATAGAATCTAACATACCAATTATTATTTGTGAAGGTGTTAAAAAAGCAGCAGCTTTATTAACACAAGGGTATGTAGCAATTGGCATACCTGGAATTACCAGTGGTTATCGGGTAATCAAAAATGAATTTGGTAAAGTTACCCGTCGTCGTCTCATTCTTGATCTGGAAGTTTTCGCCAATAGACAACTGAGTTTTTATATATGTTTTGATTTTGAGAATCAGCCACGGAAGGTTACTGCGATTAATAATGCCATTTCTCAATTAGGCTATTTACTTGAGCGGAAAAATTGCTCTGTTAAAGTAATCAAACTCCCTGGTAAAGAGAAAGGTGTGGATGATTTTATCACTGCTAAGGGAGCGGAAGCGTTTGAGCAAGTCTACAATCAAAGTATGTCCCTAGAGGTCTATATTGCCCAAACGAAACCCCATATAGATCTAACAGTTACTCCCAGTGTTACCATCAACCAAAGCTATTTAGATAGAATATGTTTACCCTCCACTGGTTTAGTGGGAGTCAAATCCGCTAAAGGAACAGGTAAAACCACCAGACTGCAAGCGGTGGTTGAGGAAGCTAAAAATCGTTGTCAACCAATCTTATTAATCACCCATCGCATCCTTTTGGGAAAATTCCTCTGTGAAAAAATTGGTATTAGATGGGGAATCCACCCTGAAAACCAGTCACCACCATCCAGCTCACCTACCAAATCCTTTGGGTTGTGTGTTGATTCCTTGTGGAAGGTGAATCCCCAAGATTGGCAAGGAGCTATAGTCATCTTAGATGAAGTTGAACAGTCTTTATGGCATCTCCTCAACAGTAACACCTGTAAAAACAAGAGGATAAAGATACTCAGCGTTTTCCAACAATTAATAGCCACGGTAGTGAACACAGAGGGTTTAGTCATTGCTCAAGATGCTGACTTATCAGATGTTTCTCTAGAATACCTCCAGGGTTTAGCAGGAAACAAAATCACTCCTTGGGTACTTGTGAATAAGTGGAAACCCAAACGTGGGTGGGATGTGACCTTTTATGATTCACCTAACCCAACACCTTTAATCCATCAACTGGAGCTGGACTTAATCACAGGTAAGAAGTGCTATGTAACAACCGATAGTCGCACGGGACGTTACAGTTGTGAAACCATCGAAGATTATCTCCAGGATCGCTTGTATAAGTTAAAAAGGCAATTTCCCCATAGTTTAGTGGTGAGTAGTCAAACTACCAATACACCTGCACATCCAGCTATAGAATGTCTAAGTGCTATCAATCAAAAAATCACTGATTATGATATGGTACTTGTCACTCCTAGTTTAGGAACGGGAATTAGTATTGATGTCCAACATTTTGACCGAGTTTACGGTATTTTTCAGGGAGTCATTCCCGACTCAGAAGCACGTCAAGCATTAGCTAGGGTGCGTGATTCAGTTCCCCGTTTTGTCTGGTGTGCTAAACGCGGTATAGGTTTGATTGGTAGTGGTAGTACCAATTATCAGCTACTATCTGATTGGTATCAAGAAAATCAAAAAGAAAATTTGGCTTTATTGAGTCCTTTACACAAAATAGATGTTGATTTACCCGCAGTTTATGATCCTATTCATTTACGTACTTGGGCAAAACTATCTGCTAGGGTCAATAGTTCCATTACCTTTTATCGACAATCTTTGCAAGAGGGATTAATTGCTGAAGGTCACAAAGTCACCATAGGGAATAATACAGACTATAATAGTATTATTCGTGAGTTGCGTTCGGCGTTTTTAAAAACTTCTGTGAATGATCTGGCCACCCGAACCAGATTAATTTTAGAAATTGTTCAAGTTCAAAAGGATTGGGAACAAACTCGTCAACAGTCTCAGCATATCAAACGCAATATCAAGGAAATTAAGGAGCACAATCAATTGATGATTGCCCAAGCTGTGGTGGCGGCTAAAAATATTGACTATGTTGAATATCAACAACTACTAACTAAACATTCTCTCACCGATGAACAACGCTATGCAATTCATAAATATATTCTCTACACAAGATATGGAGTACCTGTCACCACTTGGTTAAAAATGCGAGATGATCAGGGATATTATTCCCAATTATTGACTCACTATTATTTGACTCATGAAAGTCACTATTTTCACATCAAAGATCAACAGGAATGGAAACAACAGTTATTTTGGGGCGAAGGAAAGGTTTTTCTACCAGATTTAAAAACCTATACTCTCAAGGTGGAAGCCTTGCGAGCTTTGGGAATGTGTCAGTTTTTAGCACAAGATAGGGTATTCCAAGAAAATGATGATGATATTATTTGGTTGAAAAATGTGGCAATTCAGAGTAGTCAACATATTAACCGTGCTTTGGGTGTGGATATTGCTAAAAAATCACAATCTATTTCTGGAATTAAAATACTCAATCTGTTGATGGGTTTATTGGGTTTAAAATTACGTCGAATAAATCAGGTTTATCAAGTTAATTTTGACATGCTCAAGGATGGAAGAGAGGAAATATTTGCCATTTGGCAACAACGGGATCATTGGCAACTCTATCACCTCAAAACCAGATCAGCTCAAGATAAATGTCAGCAACTGGGCCCTTTAGTTTCGGTTAACTGATTTTATCAACTCGGTTTAGTGGTTTTTCTTCCGGTAGGTAATTATTAAACTTTGTGCCATGATAGCAAAGGAAGCTACTGCTATTAAACCACCCCAGAACCAATAGGGTAAAAGCAAGTATTTTTGCATTTGTCCCGTATCCGAAATTCCTAAAGACCCAGCATTATAACTAAACAAATAGTCCAATTGATGATACGTACTTATACAGGCCTGCATCCCCAAGAATTTAACGGTAAAAATCTGTACCCATTTGCTAGTTATTAATGAGATCCACAAAACCCCCAGTCCCAACAGTGGTAATGTGATCAAACCAAACCATGAACGTACCCAAACTAAACTAGAAAACAACAAAGCAATACCTAAAATTTTTAGGCTCAATGATGCACTGTTAAAACTGCGAGAAGACATGATTAACCCTGCACCAGCTATGGGTGGACCCATAGGACCTGCAGCTGCAATCAGAGCGGGAACAAGAGGAATAAAAGATGAGGGTATGGTGTAAATTGCTACTCCAGATCCATTGCTAAAAATTTGTAACTCACGAAAATTGCCTCCTAAAATAATTGACATCAACCCATGACTGATTTCATGAAACCAGGTTGCTAGTATGGTGAAGGGATATAAAATATAGTCTCCCATCGGTAATTGCCACAAAATAGCAGTGGTGACTGCTGCTCCCAATAACCAGCTTAAACCCGTGGACTCAATGTTTGAGGATTGGAGGAAAGTGGACAAGTTCTTTAGTTCTTTCATCGGAAATTATCTAAGGCACTATTGTCACAGATACTGCTTCAGATACTGATTTTAGCAAAAGTTTTGCTGTTTTGTGGAGAGGTAGTTGCTAGTACCTTCCAGCTAGGCTATAAATCAATCAAAAACAGATCGATCATAGCCTAAACTTTTCTCTGTTTTAAGAGAGTTGAAATAAGAAAGTTACCAAATCTCCTTTACCTAAACTAATGCGATCGCCTGGACGGAGACGGTGTCGATTTCCCGGTAACAATGGCAAATTATTAATATAAGTGCCATTAGAACTACCTACATCCTCTATATAATAAGCATCTCCCTCAACCCGAATATCGGCGTGAATTCGGGAAACGATTTCTGAGTTGGAAAATCCAGCCACGTCAATATCTGGGGGGATCCGATCATTGGGCTTACCAATATGAATTACAGATAGATTTTGGGGTAATTCAACTTCTTGGTTACCCTGAAGATGGAATAATCGTCCTACCACCTGTTGTAATTGAGTCGGTGACAGTTGTACCGGGGGATCTGGTTCCGGTGCTGTGAGTACTGGTGCTACTACCGGTTCAGGTACTATTGGTAATATAGGACCAGCAACTGGTTCTGGGGGTGTGCTGACTAAAGTAGGTGGCACACTGTAAATTGTGGGTGGCTGGGTATTAATTCCCAAGGGATCAGATTGTAGTAACTCTAACATGGGGTCAGGAGTAACTAAAGGTGGTACCTCTACGGAGGTTACTGCTACAGTTGGTTCGGTGACTACGGGGGTGGAGCGCAAGTTATAACCACATTGACCGCAAAAAGCAGCATCAGCCTGTACATTAGCTCCACAACTGGGACAGGTAGTGGTAGTTGGCAATGGTGTGTAGCAAGCTTCACACTGAACAGCAGCGTCTGGATTAGGATGATTGCAGTTTGGACAAATGATCATGAATTTAAGCCTTTGTCACTGTAAAGACAATAGTTGAGATAGGGAATCAGAGTTGTGAACCAGCAGCTGCATCTAGTAGCCATAATAATTCCCCTTGAGGTTTAATCAAGCGAGATGGATAGGTAAAATCATCTGCTACTTCAGCAAACACCTGGGATAAAGCAGGCCTTTTATTAGCACCAGCAGCTAAAAAGATCACACTTCTGGCAGCATTAATTAGGGGATAGGTGAAGGTAATACGTGGATTACCGTCTTTATTGCCCACAGTAACCAGGCGATCGCGCACTTGTAGAGCTTCCGTATGAGGGAAAAGGGAGGCGGTGTGTGCATCATCACCCATACCCAGGAGGATCACATCCAAGGAAGGAAAGGTTCCCGGTGAGCAATGGAAAAATTCTTGTAGATGCTGTTCATACTTATTAGCATCCGCGACTGGATTGCCAGACAAGGTAGGTATGGCGTGAATATTAGTCTGTGGAATGGGAACCCTATTTAACCAGGCAATACGCGCCATTAATTCATTACTATCGGGGTGATTGGATGGTACATAACGTTCATCACCCCAAAAAACATGAATTTTATCCCAATCTAGATTCAAAGAGCCTATTGCTTCATATAAAGGTTTTGGTGTACTACCACCAGATAAAGCAATAGTAAATTGTCCTCGTTCTTGAATAGCAGTTGCCAAACTAGATAATATTGCATCCTGAGCCCGTGCTATCAAACCTTGCAGGTCCGGTAAAATTTCTACCCTCTTGTTCATGGCTTTATCATATTAGCTTCTCTTCCTTTCAGCATACACTCTCCACCCTAAACTATTCTCTTTGTCATTACTGTTAACCATTGACCGTTATTCCGCTTCCAAAAAGTTGTCCAAAATTGTCTATAAGTAAACAATTTTGGACGAAGTTAGTGGTTCATCTTCCAAGAATTATCTTTAATACTTTCGTTTGCTTTGAACAGATAGCAAGACAGAAAGAAGTGTCAAGACATATGTATAAGTTATTTAAAAGCATTAAGTATTTTTCTTTTTGTGTTAAGAAGTATGAGTTTAGTCACTATTATAGCATTTATTACTATTTAAGCCATTTATTTAGCGTCATTCCCAAAAACTCTTCTAGTTGAGTCATACTGTTCAGATGACTGATAGTCACGTTCAATTCTTGATTTTTAGCGTCAACTAAACCTTTTTCAAAATTAATAATATCTGTCGTGGAAACATTGTCACCTGACTTGATTTTTTCCCTGGCACTATTCAGTCTTAATTCCGCTAAATTAGTGGACTGTTTGGATAATTGAATTTGTGTAAAACTATCCCTAACATTACGAACCCTATTTCTCAGCTGCTCATTAATATCTACTCTAGTATTTGCTAAAGAGTATTCAGCTTGTTGCAAATTGACTTCACTTTTGAGTACGGCATTATCCTGAGAAAGATTACCAAACTCACGACTTAACACTAAAGACGATGTAAAATTACCCGAATCCCGCTGATAGGAAAAACTATTAAAGCCATAACGCAGATTCAATGTAAGGTCTAAACTTTGCTGATTTTTGGCCTCTGCTAAGGAGAGCTTGGCATTTTCTACAGCATTAACAGCAAAAAGATATCTGATATTATTATTTTCAGCCAATTTGATCATTTCCTCAAAAGTTGGCAAATTTAAACTGTCTGGGGGAAGAGGTTTTTCTACCGCAATTAGCATTTTCAAAGGTAGGTCTGTAAGTTTGGTTAGGCTAGCAATTGCTTCAGTTAAATTTGTCTTTACATTAACTAAGTTAAATTCTTTTTGAGCAATGTCAGCCTGACGTTGAATCAAATCATTTTTGGTAATTTTGCCCTCTGTAAATAGCACCTGTAACTTGTCAAGTTCTGCTTTGGCACTAGCAAAAGAATCTTCCTCAATTTTTAATCTTTCTTGTGCTAACAAGAGATTCCTGTAGGTGACTACCGAATTTGTAATTGTTTGGGCAATAGAATTTCTGAAATTCAAGACATTAGTGCTTTCTGTCAGTTTAGCTCTTCTAATGTTTAAAGTGTTTAAATATACGCCAAAGTCTTTCAATAAAGGTTGACTAATACTAAAACTAACATCTTGACTGAGAATATTTGGATCTGTTAAAGGTAAATAACTTGAGGAATCTTTGCTATACTGACCTTTCCATACATTTTCTCCATTCCATCCTAAATTTAAAGAAGCACCAGTAGGCAGTTTCAAATTAATCCCAGCGCCAATACGAGCGGTTGTATTAGTTACTATATCTGTTTTTTGAGCGCTTGGGAATTCGGGTTCCCTCGCATTCAGGTTTAAAGATAGCTGGGGTCGTAGAGTGGGGCTAAATATAGACTCAGATTCAGATAATCGTGCCTTATCTACAATACGCTGCAGATAGGCTATTTTTACATCTCGATTATTTTGTAAAGTTAGATAAACCGCATCAACCAGTTTTAAAGGTATATCTTGATTAGGTTTACCCAACAATAATTGTATCTCAGGATTAACTTTTGGTAGATCTTGTTGACTAGGAACATCTTGGGCTTTGACTAAATTGGGTAAGAAGCAAACTAAGCAGAGAGACAAGAAAGATGTTTTTAATAAAAAAACATTTGTGTTAATCATTTTCATTTCCGGTGTGTCAAGTTACTTTGGTTTTAGCGGTTATTTGTACAGTAAATGCACTGAAGTTAACCCCAAAGTTATAATAAAACAAAAAGCCAAAATGATCGGAGAATTTCTGGTTAATATGTTACAGGAAGTATAACTGGATCTAATCTAAATTGCTAGTGTAATCCCAGGTAGAGCCAACAAAAAATCTGTGATGAAAAGTACCACCCAAGTAGTTACCACCGCAGTAGTTGCGGATTCACCAACCTCCTTAGCGCCTCCCCTAGTAGTTAGTCCCCAACTACATCCATTCACAGCAACTATTATTCCAAAAATTACGCCTTTGACGATTATCATCATCATATCTCCCGGAGTTAAAAAATCTCGCACTGATTCTAAAAAGTTTTCCGGTTGAATCTGATAAAATTCCAACCCGGCAAAAATTCCACCACTGACACCCATAATTACTGCAAAAATCATCATTACTGGCATCATCAAACCGCAAGCAATCACTCTGGGTAAGACTAAATAATCTATTGGATCGGTTTTGAGTAAGTAGAGCGCATCAATTTGTTCAGTTACCTGCATAGCTCCTATTTCTGCTGCAAATGCTGAGCCTGCTTGTCCAGCAATCACACTAGCGGTTAAAAGTGGAGCTAGTTCTCGACAAAAGGCTACTGCAAAAGCGCCCCCCAGATTATCAACTGCACCGAATCTGATCAGTTCCCTAGCTGTTTGAATCGTGAAAATCATTCCCGCAAAACCACTTACCAACAAAACTGGGGAGAGGGAACCCGGTCCTACTTTTAGTGCATGGTCAAGAATTTTCCGATAATAGGTTTTTCCTTGAATTATATGCAGGGAAATTTGACCAAATAGCAATGCTGTGGACAAACAGCGAAAAATCCACCATTGTTGTATGTTTCTTGTTGAGTGCAAGGTGATCACCTGTTTAAGTTTTCTATTTTCTGTTAAACATTCAATAAGGTGTTAAAATCTGGTATTACCGATCTTTGAGCTATCAGTAATTCCCTAATTCCTGTTTCTGCAACGTCCAGGAGCTGATTTAACTGTTGACGACTAAAACTACCTGCTTCCGCTGTTCCTTGAACTTCAATAATATTGAGCCTACTGTTCATAACCACGTTAAAATCTACTTCTGCATTTACATCCTCAGTAAAGTCTAAATCCAAAAATGCCTCTCCCTTTAATAAACCTACGGAAACAGCAGCTATTTGTCCACATAAAGGCGATCGCTCTAAAACTCCCTGTTGCAACAAGTTAGTAATTGCATGAGCTAAGGCTATAAACCCACCTGTAATGGATATAGTTCTTGTACCAGCGTCTGCTTGTAAAACATCAGCATCTACAGTTAAGGTCTTTTCCCCTAATATTTCAAAATTCAGTGCTGCTCTTAAACTACGTCCAATTAATCGCTGAATTTCTTGGGTGCGTCCCGACAACTTTAATAGTTCCCGTTCTTGTCTTTGTTGGGTAGCAGAGGGTAACATACGATATTCTGCTGTTAACCAACCTTTTCCACTTCCCATTAAAAATTTTGGCACTCCCTCAGTTATACTAACTGTACAAAGAACCTGAGTCTCACCACATTGTGCTAACACCGAACCGGGAGCAAAACGAGTAAAATGGGGATAAAAATTTAATGTTCGTAGTTGATCGGGTTGACGACCATCGAGACGTTGCCAAACCATGATTTACCTCTCAGTCTTTTTTGTATTCTCTTGTTTTAGTAATGATTTTTACCCAAATTGACAGTCCAAATATTAATCCTGCACCTAGTTTACCAAATTCAGTCGCGGGATCACTACAGGTGTTTACTAGCTCAGAACGTTACTTTTTCACTAACGTTATTTCCCAGTCCCTAAGAATTGCCAGTCATGGAACACCTGTATTAATTATCCAGTTTCTTAAAGGGGGTATTAACCAAGGTATAAATAATCCCATACAAATTGGAAACAAGCTAGATTGGATTCGCTGTGACCTAGCTAGGTCCCCGGATACACCAAATTTCAATGAGGAAGAAATTGGGTCTTTGCATTCCCTGTGGGAATATACACAAAAGGTAGTATACGAAGGTAAATATTCCTTAGTGGTTTTAGATGAGTTAAGTTTAGCAGTTGATTTTGGTTTAATTCCCGAAAAGGAGGTGTTGCAGTTTTTGATTGACCGTCCCACCCATTTGGATATGATTTTGACTGGTCCTCAAATGCCAAAATCTTTTCTTGATTTAGCAGACCAAATTACAGAAATTCGTCGGTTACAACCTTAGAAAATCCTCAAGGAGTTGTGTGAAAAAATTATTCATTTGGCTTATTCAAGGTTATCGGTTATTTATTTCTCCTCTATTTCCCCCCAGTTGTCGGTTTCAACCCACCTGTTCCATGTATGCTATGGAAGCTATAGAAAGGTTTGGAGTGTTTCATGGAAGTTGGATGGCCCTAGGTCGAATTTTACGTTGTCATCCCTTCCATCCTGGTGGTTATGATCCCGTACCAGAAAAAACCGAGAAATCACCTTAGCTTTTCTATCTCCCATATTGCCAGATCATGCGTCCATATCATCAAATTCCCATTATCGAATCGGGGGAACCATTAGTAGAAATTCCCCTGGAGCTTTTTGCAGTGGAAAACCCCCACCCTTATGCCAAACTAGGCGCACGTTACGGACAATATTCACCCTATTTTCTCCGGAAAACAGTGGTCAAAAATCTTATTCATGCCCAGAATTGTTTAAACCTATTGTCTCCTGGATGGCATATTCAAATATTTGATGCTTACCGTCCAGTAGGAGTGCAGCAATTTATGGTTGATTATAGTTTTATTCAACTGGTAAAAGCAGGGGGAATACTGGAACAAAATTTGTCCGATGACCAGCGGGAAAAAATTTGGCAACAGGTATATGAAATTTGGGCTCCACCCAGTTCCAATCCTCACACTCCTCCCCCCCATAGCACTGGTGCAGCAGTGGATATTACCCTAGTTAATGAACGGGGGGAAATTATTAATATGGGTTCGCCAATTGACGAAATTTCTGAGCGATCGCATCCCGATTATTATCTGAACAAACATAGCCAATATCACCAAGGTCGAGAAATGCTAAATAACATTATGTGTCAAGCAGGTTTTCAACGTCATCCACGAGAATGGTGGCACTTTTCTTTTGGAGACCAAATGTGGGCCTGGTTATCCCATCAATCAACGGCAATTTATGGCTTTTGTGAATGAATATTAAACAATTAATATAGGAAAATAAATGACTGTCCAAACAGGTTTAAAAGTCTTCTCTGGACTCAATTCTCAAACATACGAGCATCCTTTTGATAAACAGGCTTTAGCATCTTTGAGAAAAATGCCAGGTATATCAACAATACTCAAAAAAATCAACGAATATAGTATTGATAGACTACTAAGATTACAGACGCTAGGTAGTGAAATTAGAGTTACAAATAGGAATTTTCCTAAGTTGTATCAAGCATTAGTAACAGCTTGTGAAGTTTTAGATGTTTCTCCCTTGCCAGAATTATATTTATTTAGGGGAACAGGTTATATTCAAAGCTATATTATTGGCGTAGAAAAACCCCTAATTGGCGTAAACTTAGAAGCTATGGAATGGCTTAATTCCGAAGAACTACTCTACTTAATTGGAAGTGAGATAGCTCGTATTAAAAGCCAAAATGTAGTCTACCATCAAATGGCAATTGTGATGCCAAATATTAAAAATTTATTGATCAGCACTACCCTAGGTATTGGCGGTTTGGTTGCTAGCGGAGTTGAATTGAGTTTATATAATTGGCTAATGATGTCTAAATTAACAGCCGATCGCGCAGGGCTATTAGCTTGTCAAGATATTAATGTAGCTACCACCACTTTGATGAAAATGGCAGGTTTACCCCAAGAATATTTAAATGATGATGTCATGAATGATTTTATCATCCAGTCACGTGAGTTCGCATCTAATAATTTGGATACTTTAGATAAAATTACTAAAATACTAAGCTATGCTGAACCAAGACTTTCTTGGATCATTATGCGCACAGGAGAATTATTAAAATGGTATAATTCTGGCGCATACGATAGCCTAATTCAGGGAAATTTTACCTCCTCAGATTATGTACCAAAAACAGAAGAAGTGGAAGATTTAGATAGTATACAAAATACAGAAGATGGAGATCAGATCAAACACCCACAAAATCAGCAAAACAATCAGACAGGTTCAGAAGATTGGAATTTCATATCCTCTTGGTAATGGTAATATTTCCATATACACGCGGAGGCGAGCTAAAATGTCATGTATTAACCTAGGGATAAGTTCAATGAAGTCAAATATTGAATATTTCCAAGATTTGTCTACAAATGTGTTTAAGTTTTTCTCCAACTACACTAGAGGGTGTGGGTTCGCCCACAAAACTCCACTGTTCTATGGTAGAAAGTCGCCATACTTGACCTCGATGGTCAAATCCTGATACTTCAACACCTATAGCTTTGGATTGTTGATTAATGGGATCTTGATGAAAGCGAATTTGGATTAACACACTACGACTGCGCCAAGACCTGCTGATTCCGGGAAAGTGAAAACCTATATCAATGGAATCAGGATCCACTAGTTGTCTGGTCTCACGGTCATTTTGCCAAGGTTTTAGATCGCTTTTGGCATCAGGAAATTGTAATTTAAACAAGTTGACTACGGTAGCAATCTTACTAGCTATTTCAAAGTTGGTTGCTTGTTCCGATGCGTTCACGTCAAGACTCTCCTAATATTACATTGGACTGGTTTGCTAGGGAATCAGTGAAAAAATTCAGCAAAATTCCTCCAAAAACTTTCCCACTGTAGAATGAGAAATTACAGTACCGATCTAAAATAAATCTGTCAATTGCTTAACAAACACTAAATTAATTTTCTTTATGGTGCGTCAACGCTCTATTCTATCACTGATTCTTGTACTATTGACCACGTTTTTGATCAGTTGCAGCAGTCCTACTGTTGCAACTGCACCTCCCACCTATACACCAGAACAATTGGTAAAAGTGAGACAATATGTACCTGATATTCAGGCAGTACAAAATCGATTTGAAGAACTAAAAAGTCTGATTACCAGTAGTGAGTGGATTAAAGTGGGTAATTTTATTCATGGTCCGGTAACAGAAGCTAGACTCACTATGACCTATGTTATCCCCAGTCTATTACCCCAAGACCAAGGTCAAGGAAGACAAATTACCAAGAACTTATTGAATCACTTAGTTAGAGTTGATCAAGCTGCTAATGCTGGTAATACTAAACTGGCATTGAGCAGCTATAAAGACGTTGTGGCAGACTTTAACCAGTTCTTACAACTGATTCCCCCAGCACCAACTCAGGAATAACTCAATTGTCTCCATTGCAATCTGAGTCTTGAGTCACAAAACCCTAGTTTAATCAGGTGATAGGGTGAAGGGGTAAACTCTTCACCCCTCACTATTTACAAAGCTTATGAATGTAGTAATTATCGGTTGTGGTGTAGTTGGAGCAGCGATCGCATATCAACTAAGTCAAATCAAAGGTTTAAATATCACTGTTTTTGAAAAAAACCAGCCAGCACAAGGTTCTACAGCAGCTGCTTTGGGTGTTTTAATGGGGGTAATTAGCCATAAAACCAAGGGTAAGGCCTGGCAAATTCGCGAGGAGAGTATTAAACGCTATCAAACCCTAATTCCAGAGCTGGAGGAGATAACAGGGCGAAAAATTCCCTGTAACCGTCAGGGTATTGTCATGTTACTATCAGAGGATCCCACTCACCCCCTAAAAAGCGGAGTGGAAGCAATGAGTGACTGGGAGGAATTACAACAGGTGCGCAAATCCCAAGGATGGGAGTTAAAGGTGTGGGATAGGGAGAAACTAGGGAATTTTTGCCCCCAGGTAAATAATCCTATGGTAATTGGTGCTGTTTATTCCCCTCAGGATTTACAGTTGAATCCCACAGCGTTAACCCTAGCATTGGTGGACGCAGCACAGCGTAATGGGGTACAATTCAAATTTGGAGTAGCAGTTCGCAATCACCAAGCACCATCTAGTCAAATCGTCCAGATTACACCCCATGTTCAGGAACAACTAAAATCTATTGACACTACAGAAGGTGTAGTTACAGCAGATTGGTTTATCATTACTGCTGGTTTGGGCACCACTGCACTGACTAGACAATTAAATCATCAGGTGACTATTCGTCCAGTTTTAGGACAAGCATTATATTTGAGTTTAGGAAGGAGTTTAGGCAATCCTGATTTTCAACCGGTCATTACCGGTAATGATGTACATCTAGTACCCATGGGTAATGGAGATTATTGGGTGGGAGCTACAGTAGAATTCCCTAACGGAGAAGATGATGTTCTACCTAGTAAGGAATTACTGGAACTAGTTAAACAACAGGCGATCGCTTTTTGTCCTGAATTAGCTTCGGCCAAGATTCTTCGCAGCTGGTCAGGATTACGTCCTCGTCCAGAAGGTAGACCAGCACCAATAATTGAAAAATTAGCCAGCTATACTAATATAATTTTGGCAACGGGTCATTACCGTAATGGAGTATTACTTGCACCTGCTACAGCTTCTGCAGTACATGATATGATTATTACCGTTACCCGTTAAATAGTTAAGCCTATTAGTTTAAATGCCTGCTGTATTTGGGATGCAAGCTGTGTTTTTTGCGACTTGTTGTATAGTTTTATTGCCTGACTATATGCAGCTAGTATTTCTCGACTATTTTCCACTTCTCCATGTTGGTTTTTGGTATTGAGTAACACCCATCCCAAGTTGTGATATGCTTCGGCGTAATTATCTCTAAATTCAATTGATTTATCTAAAAAAGCCTTAGCTTGTTTCCATGATCCTAATTGGGCATATAAAGTACCTACTCTAAAATGAGAAAAAGCCAATAGGGAATTTTTTTCCCCATGGACGTGAATTTCATTCTGAATATGGGTTATGTACTTATCATAGATCTCAATAGCAGCTTGATAATTCTTTAGACTCTCCTGAGTGACTGCATAATTCATTAGCACCCAACCAGGAACTGAAGTTTGTTGAATAGCTGTTTCAAAACTAACTGTAGAATCTTGCCATAGAAATTCGTTTGCTTGTTTCCAACCTTTTAAACCCCATGCTATGGCATTATTAGGTGATTTATCCACAAACTCTTGTATTCTCAGATTAACATCATTAGCCTTTTTGGTAACCACTGACCTTTCTAAAGCCATGATTAAATAAGTATATAGAGTAGATTGTAGTTCCTGCTCATCATCATTGAGATTGGCTAATTGGGTTTGTAACTTATTTTGTAATTTAAAGAGGGCTTGACTAGATGTACGAATTACCAACTTCCACTCTTGTTGTTGTAGAAGTATCCATGCTTGTAAAGTTAGGGCAAATATAGAATCAGACTCTATTTGTAAAACCTTATCTATAATTGTTTTAGCCGCAGTTAAACTGCCTGACTTAGCTAATGCCCAAGCTAAATTTGTTTTTATCCACAGTTGGTCAGGTGATAAATTAGCTCCCTTTTGTAGATTAGTTACAGCATCTTGCCAATGGTTTTCACGACAATTAATTAACCCTAACACTCCATATCCTCTACCATCATTTGGTTGGAATTTAATGGCATTTGTAGCTGCTATCTTAGCTTGATTATGGTCTAGGTATACTTGTACCAATGCCAGTTCCACAAATGCTTGTGGACTACTACCTTGGACTTGTAGATATTTTTGATATACTTGCACAGCACCGATTAAATTACCTTGTTTAACTAAGTCCTTGGCTTTTTGATGTTGGGGATAAACAAAATTACCTTGTATGGCCGCCATTAATTCCTGAGCAGTTTGAAATCTATCTTCCACCTTAAATTCCATTCCTGTCAAGATAATTTTTTCCATTAAAGGAGTTATGTTAGAGTTGAGTTGTCGGGGAGGGATTAATGCGTCTGATTGGGTATTTTGCAAAAGTTGACTAGCTCTTTCTGTAGCTTCTGTTGGTAACTTTCCAGTTAGTAATTCATACATTGATGCACATAAAGCATACAAGTCAGTAGCAGGAAAATTTCTACTTCTTTGGATATATTGTTCATAAGGTGCATATCCAGCGGTGAGAATTCTAGTCATGTCTCCTGTTTGACCAGCAATAAATTCCCTTGCTGCACCAAAATCTATGAGTACAGCTCTATTTGGTGGAACAATGATAATGTTTTCCGGTTTAATATCCCGATGTAATAAATTGTGGTCATGAATAATTTGTAGAGCGGATGCTATTTGCCAGAAATAATCCTTCACCTTACTTTCTTGGAGAATTCCTTCCTGGAGGAGAATTTTATCTAAAGATTTACCATTGAGTAATTCCATAACCATATATGCAGTATTATTTTCTGGGAAATACTCATAAATTTCCGCAATATGGGGATGTTTACACTGTTGTAAATAGTTGGCTTCCCACTGAAATTTTTGTAGTTGCTCCAGACGCTGTGCAGGAGTAATTGATGTGGGCCATAAAACACTATTTCCATGTCTAGCAGCTTTTTCTGGCCATAGTTCTTTGATAGCCACCTGAGCAGAATTTATCAAAGAAGTTGCTGCATAAGTAATACCAAAACCACCTTGTCCTAAAATTCTTTCTATTCTATATCTACCACTACCAATTAATGTCCCCGGTGTTAAATGTAGATTGGATACAGTATTTTCAGGTATTAAAGGTGTGCCACAGGCAATACAACTAATGGCATTATCTGAATTATCGGTGAGACAGGTGGGACATTGCATAGACTTTACTATTTATTGGTTTGCTTATTAACTAATGATTTACCAACGACCTTGATTACTCGTAACCAAAAATCGTAACGCTAAGAGTGTGGCATTATCTAGTGCACCCCTTTCTAAAACTTGGTTAATAGTAAGGTTCACAGCTGTTTGCAAGTTAGATTCAGTGATGAAATTTGTGGCAAGTTGGTTTTTAGAAACTAAGTCCCAAACTCCATCAGAACAGAGTAGTATGATATCTTCATGTTCTAATCTCATTGTTAATTCTGAAGTAGTTTGTCTTAGATCTTGAACATAGCCATCACTCAATCTACTTTTTCCACCAATAGATTTAGTCAGAATATTTCTATCTGGATGTGTTGACAATTCCTCTTCCGTAATTTTTCCACTAGCAAATAATAGTGCCACTAAAGAGTGATCTTGACTAAGTTGTTGAATTTCTCCTTGACGCAGTAAATAAATACGACTATCCCCCACATGACCAATCATTAGTTGTTCCGAAAAAGCAAAAATAACACTTAAAGTTGTTCCCCCATCTTTTACTTGTGCAGAAACTTTCTCATTAGCTTGAACAAATAGGGAAGTTAGCCACTCTTGGCATTCCTCCTTGGTATGATTTTCTAAAGGTAAGGGAGATTCTAGCACGGTTTCTATAGCCAATTTACTCGCCAATTCCCCCTGAGACATTCCTCCCATACCATCCGCCATCCCAGCCAAA
Source organism: Cylindrospermopsis sp. CR12 (assembly GCF_001432185.1). NCBI lineage: Bacteria > Bacillati > Cyanobacteriota > Cyanophyceae > Nostocales > Aphanizomenonaceae > Cylindrospermopsis > Cylindrospermopsis sp. CR12. The sequence continues at coordinate 32,130 of NZ_LMVE01000135.1, forward strand.
ATTACCGTCCGGCGATCGCCACTATTTTGGTATTTAATCCCATAGTTATCTTCATTTTTCAAGCGATTAATTGAGAGTCCTACAGTAGATAAACTTGCCATGTCCCAATAAATTTTGGGGATAGTCATCTCCTGTCGAGTACGGACTAATATTTTTAAAAACTGTTCCAATGTAAATCTTTCTTCTGGTAAGTAAGATAGACAAATTTTTAGCAGTTGATAAACTCGAGGTATAGGATTGATTTGTATTTCTTGATTTGGGTTACTGGGTAAGTTTTTGTGATGAATTATTTGATATAATAATGCTCCTACTGTGTAACTGCTCATAGTTTCGTGAACAGGATATTTACCGTATGCCAATTCTGGAGCGCAATAGTCACCTATAAACCCAAAATTGAGTAATTCTCCTACAGGAAAGACATTAGTCAGGTCAAAGAATTTAATTGGTGTTCCTGGTGTTCCTATTTGCATTAATTTGGGAACGAGATTAATAACACACCATCCTCTTTGATGAAGATAGCGAAACACTTGACAGATTTGGCTGGTAATTAACAAAGACTCTTCCAAACTAGGTTTATTATTCAGCCAAGTTTCCAAGGTTTTATTTTCATCGGGAAGATAGGTAAGAACCAGCAATTTTTCACTTAATACACTGGTAGTAATTTCCTGTTCTGGATAATATTCCTCCTCTAAATATTCCACCTCTTGATTGCTATCTATGGTGGTATTTGTATTTTCAGGATTTTGATTTTCTGTTGTGGTTAGTGCAACATCCAAAACTTCCCAATCCATGATATTACCTGGGATATCATGAATATTATTAATGTTAATAACAACATTGTCTACAACAGTGTGTAATAGAACTTGGGAGATCAACTGGTAATCTCCCAATTGGGTTCTCAATTGTAATTCTCGGTTAAGTGCACCATCAGTTGTACCTATCCTGAGTAAACCTGGTTTTGCATCACCTACTATCCAAACTTGGAAGTAATAAATATCAGGCGTAAATTGTCCTAAATAGGATATAATTTCTACTGGCAGAGCTTGGATGTGAAAACAGGTGTTTTCTTGAATTATTAATGGTAACTGATTGGTATAATCGCTCATCTTTTTATTAAGTCATGCTATCTAGGTGTTTTTAAAAACAAATTTAACCTTACCAAATGCAATTTCATCATCTGGTTTTAGGGGAGTAGGTACGGTAATTCTGGCACTGAATCGTGTTTGTCCTTGACTTTTAATAAACACTCCATTGGTAGATCCTAAATCCTTCACCTTCCATATTCCTACCTCCTGATAAATTTCTGCGTGGTTGCGGGATACGGTTTCTCCACCAAAAAAAGTTTCCAAATCTATATCCACCGGGCCAGTATCCTGGTCAAAAATACCGACTATGGCATTATTTTCCAGAATAAATTCCGGTATGGGAGCATTGATCTGTTTACAGACTAACCTAGCAGTTGCGGATGTCCTTGTAAGTGGTATAGTTGGCGAATAGCTATGATCTGATATTGGTGGTGGAGCTGGTTGAATAGGTGGTTTAATAATGGTGGGTGCTATGGTTGGCGAGGTGGTTGATGCTGTAGTGACAGCAATTGGCAGTTCCGAACCACAAATACTGCAGAACTCTGTATTATCTGGGTTTTGGTCATATCCACAAGCTGTACAAGTGATCATGGTCTTTTATCCTTATGATGGTAGAGTTATGTTGAAATTGTACCAGAGAGATTCTTATGTTCCCGTAAGTTTTCGCATCTCCTCTTCTGAAAGCATATCATCAATATCATTACCCATTTTCACCGTTTTCCCTTTAGCACCCATTTTCACCGTCTTCCGAGTTCCCGATGAGATTTTTTGAGTTTTTCGCAATTCGGACTGAGCATTATTTAAAGATTCTGTCATTTCATTATTGCCAAGTTTCACTGTCATTCTTCTAGCTGTTTCTAATAATTCCTCTGCTTTTTGTGGATTCTTTTCTGCCATTTTGATAGATTGGTCAACCAGATTGGCAATATTGCATTGTTGGACATAGTCCATAACTTCTTGATTAACCTGAGCTGCATTATGTTGTCCAGCAAGAAATTGAATAATGAGATTTTCTGGTGGTATTTCACCGCGCCTTTTTTCTCCAGGAATGTCATAGGTCAATCCCAGTTGAGCAATACGTACACGAGAAGCAGGACGGTTATTAACTGTAAATTCTAGGATGAAGATAGTTTCATCATGAGCAATAGCATTTCCCAAGGGAAAGGGATCTTGATTAATGGGAAATTCTGCTTGGGTAGGATAAGCACGAACAATACGACTTAGTTCTACCCCCTTCACAGTTTTCACAGTTAAAGCTAGATTAGTGATTACCTCCTGTTGTGCTTCACTATATTCAGCAATAATCTTGCCAGGTAAATCTAGTATGGATGTTTCTGTACCTTTAGCGATTCCTGGTACCACATAAAATAGTTTTCCTCCCGTGCAGTCACTAAGATGGCTCAATAAATCTTCATTGAACTCTTCCCCCACTCCCAACGCGGTGACTGGTATATTACGGGTGGCGAAATCATTAGCAATTGATTGACACTGATCTTCATCAAATGTTTGTCCATCGGTGAATAAGAGAACCCGTTTAACAGTCATTTCCTGTTCACTCAATATATCAAATGCACGCCGCAGTCCTAAACCCATGCGCGTACCACCAGAAAAATTTCTCAAGTTGTTAATGGCAGTTTCTAGTTTTTTAATTTCTGTAGCACTAGTTAGTCCAATAATTGAGGAAGCACTATCATTAAATTGCACTATAGCAATGCGATCTTGTTGTTTTAATCTCCCAGAATTAACTAAGGCTAATAGGGATTCAATCACTATGTCTATTTTTGATTTACCTCCTGTCACCTCCCGATATTCTTTGCCATCTTGTTGATAGGTGACACCTGTAGGTTTACTCTCACCTGCAACCACTTCATACATGGATCCACTAGTATCAATAACAAAAGTAAAAGTAGTCGGTGGAAGACTGGTAGCTATATCTTTGAGAGGACGCAACTTGAGCATAACAAATAACTTTTGTCCTTCCGTATCCGCTGGCATAAATTCGCGATGGGGTGTAATACTAGTTTTAATGGCATTCATTTTATCTTTCCTGAAGTTAATTTTTGAGATTAATTTTTGCGGTTAAACTACCAAGACCTAAACAAAGTTTAAAGCTGGCAATACACCCGATTGGGGTTGTATATCTGATATATCTGGAGCAATCATTTGAGGAATTTCCTGATTGCCATCCTCCTGCAGTTGATCAATATTTTCATCAATCAGCAGTCTTAAATTAAGACTCAGAGAACTAAATCTATAACCGTGCTTAATATCCTCAGTCCAGGTTTGAATAATTCGATTTAGTTGATAATCCCTAATTGCTGACAAGCTAAGATCCTGTAATGTCTTACGAATCTTTTCTCTAACCAGAGGTGTAAACACTTTTTCGGGTGCATCTTCCTCCATATTGTTTAAATCTAAACTGTAACTGTACGATTCAGATGGTGAACCCTCTGGTTTGAGATGGAAAGTATATTTGACCATTGTGCCAATTAAACAAGAATTTTGATAATTAGGTTTTATCTTTAACTTCTAGGGTAATTTTCCCCAACTTACGGACATCACCCACCTTTAAACTCTGAGTAGTAACTCTCATTTTCTTCATCCTAGCATATTCTTGGTCGAACTCCATGATAATATCACTTCCCTCCTTAAATATTCTAGCAGTAAGCGGTGCAAATCCGTCTGTTGCACTTAGGGGAATTTCCACGTTCACAGAAGTACCTATGGAAATTGGCCTGGTACCCAGTAAATATCTGGTCTGCTCCGTGGGTGTCCAATGCACTAACAAGTAAGGTTCTGAGTTTAACTGTTTTTGTTCAATCCAAGCAATCATCAACCCGATAAAAAACCCTAATATGGATACACCAGATAAGCGTCCCATAATGTCTCCTAGAATACTTGATGTGATTAAAAAGCCACCAGCACCGATTCCACCACCTACAGTTCCCCCCAAGAGGGCGTTTTTCAAGTTGAGATTGGGGACGAAGAATTTTGTGCCAGCTCCCACCACCGCCCCCACAATCACCCAACCTCCAATTTTGGTAATTACTTCCAGACCAAGGATTCCTGAAAATGTTGTATTCACTGACAATACCACAAACAAAAATTGTCCACTTGCACCTGCGATGGTTCCTGCTACCAGACTACCAATAATAGTGATAATTCCCTTTTTCGCAGTTAATAATGGTAGTCGCATATAGCGATTTTGTCCCATAATTAAAGCCAAACATATTCCCATGGACAAAAACGCTGTCCAACCACCAGTGCGGAATATGGAATAGGTAAAACCATAGTTTTCACCAGTGTTGGATTCAATCAACTGTTTATAAATTACCGCTTCTGCTTGGCTAAATGCTTGGTCAAATTGACCAGAATTAGCATAAAATACTAGGGAGCGATCGCCTGTGATTTGGGTTAAATAATTAGTGTCTGCACCTCCGGTAGCTACTGCAATTAGTTTAATTCCTGCATTTCTCACAGACAGGGCTGAATTGTAGGCAAAATTAGGATCATCTGGTATTCCATCGGTAAATAAAATGATATTTTTGTTTAATGTTGTTGCTTGCAATTGATCTTGGGCAGTGTTAATACCTTCTCCCATAGGTGTTGAGCCATTTTCTAATAGTTGATTAATGGCATTATTTAAAATATTAATGTCGTTTGTCAATGGAGCAGGGGTTGCAACTGCTGAGCCAAAATTCACCACTGCTATTTGATCTACTTCTAAGTTACGACGTTGCACAAACTGACTGGCGGCCGTTTTAACTTCCGTTAATTTACCATCACTCATGCTTGAGGATGTGTCAATTAATAAGACTATCGCTTGAGGATTTGTTGTGGGTTTATTCCCACTTTTAGTTAGGGCTAGAAATGGTTCTCCTAGCAAGATTGCTGCTGTTAAACAGCCAGCGGATCCATATATGGCAAATAATAGGGTTTTGTTGTTTTTTAAGCGATTGGTTAGGTTCAACATTTTACTTATTTTAAATAGGTGTAATAAAATTCCTGATGCAATTCAATTCTCTGGTTTTTTACCGTTCTTAATTTGGGGTTCTCACTTTTATTTGAGTAACATACCAGGTGGCATTATCCTGATTCCAATCAAGATAAAATCTTAATCTGACTGGAAGCAATCGACCATTTTTCATACTATATTGACCTCGAAAATTAACGATAGCCGAGTCGTTATCTTCTGATTTAACACTGACCCTAATTACCCTAACACTCTCAACTTGCGTCCACCATCCTAAAAAGGAATCATAACCATTTGGATGTAAATTTAGATCTTCTTTAACTGTACTTGGATAAATATCCCAAGCAGTATCATACTGTTGATTGTTGATCTTATCATAATAATCTCGAATTACTTGTTCAGGTGAAATTCTGGAAGTATTTTGTGTTGCTGTGTAGGATTTTTGAACCGAATCTGCTCTTGCTGGTATTTGGGATTTAGTGTTAGGAATAGGTGCGACTGTAGTAGCTATTACTGTCGATTTTTCTACTGGATCCTCCATAGTAACCAGATCGGATTTAAGGGTAGACCCTAAGCTCATTTGTAAACTAAAAGTTTTTACTCCTTGTGGTGCAGCTACTTGAATGGTATATTTACCCTTCTTAGGTAAATTGATACCTTTAACAATTTCATTATTTGGCGCAAACACCCAAACACAAACATTAGTATCCGTACTATAATTCAGTTTTTCTCCTGCTTTTGCTGCAAAAGTATACCCAATGTGTTTGTTGGAACTAACTTGACTAGACTTGGTGATTATATTTTGATCTAACATTATCTGTTCAACATTCTTACTACTTAACGAAACTGTAGGTTTATCAGGACAACCGGGTGAACTTAAAAGATTGGATGAAATAGATCCATTAGGATTGACTGTTTGACAACCAAGAAGTGATAGATAGGTGGAGTAAAAAATCATTTTTTTTAACATATTAAAGCTACATTTTATATTATTGCAATGAGAAAAAATTTAACTCGATTAAAGCCGTTGATACTTTTTCGTGCTTACATGATAGGGTAAATGGTTGATTCATCCTCTTATTTTTTTATAGTCATAAATTTTCCAAGTTCCGTTCTCCTTTTCAAAGAAATAAATGAAATTATCGGTATATACTCCTGAGTTTTTTTGATCGATGCCATTTTGACCATGTAAATACCGCTCCTCGGATACCCGCACTTTGATATAGGGGCGATCCTGTGAATTTGAAAATTCAATAACTCCTTCTATATTAGAAAAATTGTATTGATAATAGTACTGATTTTCCTTAAGCCAATCTACAGATCCAGCGGAGCCAATAGTATTTGTATGTAAATTTCCGGTTGTTAATTGGTCCACCAAGTTACCGTCAAAAGGTGGTCCAAATATTTGAGGTTTTGCTGCATACCAACGTTTAATCAGTTCTATAGCGTCTTCCTGAGAAATATCGTGTTGCTGCTGTAAATTATTCTCTTTTGCATCTAAGTTTATTGTGGGAGTCGATTCAGTGGTGGGACTAATGTTGGTCTGTAAATCTCCCAAACCCACTTCTAAATTAAAATTTTTCACCCCTTGTGGTGCACCCACCTGTATGGTGTATTGACCAGTTTTAAGCAAATCTTTCCCTTTAACAATTTCAGTATCTGGAGTAAACACCCAAACACAAACATCACTATCCGTACTGTAACTCAATTTATCCCCTGCTATTGCTCCAAAAGTATACCCCACATGTTGCTCAACACTTACCTGGTTAGATTTACTAATTCTACCTTGATCGAATGTAAGGTTTTCAACATTTTTGGCATTTAATGAAACTGTAGGTTTATCAGGACAACCGGGTGAACTTAAAAGATTGGATGAAATAGATCCATGAGGATTGACTCCTTGACAACCGAGAAGTGATAAACAGGTGGAGCAAAAAATTATTTTTTTCAACATACCAAAATTTTTACAATTTATAGCCGTATTCATCTACAACGGAAGCGGTCCAGAATGGTTACCTATTGCCAAGCAGGATAGACCTCAGAGATTTTCCACCTTGTGTTTTCTTTTTCAAAAAAATAAGTTAGATTTCTAGTGAACTTTCCCGATTTTGCCCTATCAATCCCATACCTACTGTGTAAATATCTCTCCTCCCTTACTCTAACCCTAATATAAGGACGTTTCCCGGAATTTGAAAAATTAACCACTCTTTTTATTTCTGAAGAAATATATTCATAATATGCTCCATTTTGTCTTAACCACTCCACTGGTCCATCAGCTTTAGTTGTAAAATTGTGCATTTTGCCCGTTGCTAATTGATCTACTAAATTGGTATCAAAGGGTGATGCAAATATTTGAGGTTTTGCCGCGTACCATTGTTTAACCAGTTCCACAGCATCTTCTTGAGAAATATCATGTTCTGGCTGTAAATTATTCTCTTTTGCATCTAAGTTTATTGTGGGAGTCGATTCAGTGGTGGGACTAATGTTAGTCTGTAAATCTCCCAAACCCACTTCTAAATTAAAATTTTTCACCCCTTGTGGTGCACCCACCTGTATGGTGTATTGACCAGTTTTAAGCAAATCTTTCCCTTTAACAATTTCAGTGTCTGGAGTAAATACCCAAATACAAACATCACTATCCGTACTGTAACTCAATTTATCCCCTGCTATTGCTGCAAAGGTGTACCCCACATGTTGCTCCACACTTACCTGGTTAGATTTACTAATTCTACCCTGATTGAATGTGATTTTTTCAACATTTTTGGCATTTAATGAAACTGTCGGTTTATCAGAACAACCAGGTGAACCTAAATTAAGAATCCCCGTCCCTTTAGGGGTGGGGAGTGTCAATCCTTGACAACCCAGAAGTGATAGACAGGTGGAGTAAAAAATCATTTTCTTCAACATATCAAAATTATCTCATCTGTTATCTACCAACCTTGATTTGAAATCCGTTCCTTTTAACAACCAACCAATTCCTATGGCAAAGTAAGAATCTCCACACCATTTTCCGTTACCGCTATAGTATGCTCAAACTGAGCGGAAAGTTTCCTATCCCTTGTAATAGCAGTCCACCCATCAGCTAACATCTCAAACTCATAGGAACCCTCATTAATCATTGGTTCAATGGTAAAGACCATACCCGGTCTTAATAATCTACCAGTTCCCCTAGTCCCAAAATGAGGAATGTCTGGCGCAGTATGAAAAATCTTATTAATTCCATGACCCACAAAATCCCGCACCACCGAAAACCCATGACCCTCCGCATGCTCTTGAATAGCAGCACCAATGTCACCAATTCTCCCACCAGGTCTAATTTCTGCAATACCTAAATACAAACACTTCTGTGTCACCTCTACCAATTTTTTGGCTATGGGCCTAGCTTCACCTACAATAAAGGTTTTAGATGTATCTCCATGATAACCATCTAATACAGGCGTTACATCAATGTTAATAATATCACCCTTCTTGAGAACCCGTTGTGAACTAGGAATGCCATGACAAATTACTTCATTTAAACTAGTACAAATTGATTTAGGAAAGCCCATATAACCCAAGGGTGCGCTCTTGGCTCCATGAGCTTGTGTCCATGCTTCCGCTTCATCATTCAGTTCTTGAGTGGTTACACCAGGTTTAACCAAGGGTTCTAGGTGTTGTAATAGCTGAGCTGCTAGACTTCCAGCACGTCGCATTTTTTCTATTTCTCGTGCAGACAAAAGAATAATTTGTTTGGTGTTCATCTAATAATCTTGACTAATCTTGATCCAAAAATATTGTTAATCCGGTCTCAGCTGCTCTACGAGCTGCATCTGCAATTTTTAAAGTGTATAAACTTTGTTCTGCAGTTACATATAAAGGGGAACCATGAAAAATATGATCTAAAACTATTTTAGTATCCCTAGCAAATAATCCCTGACGATTAGCAATTTCTATTGACCTTGTGTCTTCCGATCCTATAAAAATTCCTTTATCCCCATCCAGAATCAAACCCCCGTTTTCAGCACTGACTTCTAATTTCCGTTCTGATTGCCATATAGTTTCACCTTTGCCATAAATAACCTGAGCTAACAAACCATCGGCAAAACATAATTGGGTTGTACAAAGACAACCTTGATAATATTCCTCCTCTGTTTCCCAATATCGCTGATGACAATTCACTGTTACTACCTGACCAAATACATCAATGAGACGATGTAATCGCGATAATGCGCCCATTAGGGGAAATCCAAACAATTGATGATTATAAGTCCATTTTCTCCGAGCTGGATGTTCCGCTTTCATAGTGCTGTAACGAACATAAAACAACTGTCCCAGCATAGGTAAGTTTCCTTTGAGTACCTGATGCCAACCACTCAGAAGTTCAATGTGCTCTACATGGAGCAGTCTTTTTTTGTCCTTTGCTAAAGCAATTAATTCCTCCGCATCTTTAAGATTTAACGACAAAGGATACTCAACAACCAAATGTTTGTTATTATTCAATGCCGCACGGGCTATTTTACCATGATCTGAGTTGATTGTAGAAATAACTATTAAATCTACATCTTCTCTTTCTACTAACTCCTCCCAAGAATTGCTTACTTGGGTTTCGTAACTTTTTGCCAAAGCAGTTATCGATTCAGGAGAGTGTCCCGCAATAGCTATCAAATTCGCACGCTCATCCTGCTTAATTGCTTGAGATCTGTGTTTGGCTGCATACCCAGTGCCAATCAGGCCTACCCCTATGCTTTTTTCAGTAAACAGTCCGTAATTGTACATAAAAATTTACCAGTTTACTCAATCAGTATAATTAAAGCTTATTCTTAAAAGTGTAACAGTTTTGTGGAAAAGTGAGCCAGAGGTAGTTACTAAGCTGTCCTGCACCTAGATTGCATAATAGGAAATTAACTAATCAAGCGATCGCACTTTCCTCACTCGGTGCGATCGCTAACTAAGGCTATTAAATAGCTTTTATTGTTTTATAGGCGATGGCTTTAGAAAGTTAATTAAAAAATGTATTGGTCAATACTTGTTTTTTAAATGGGTCTATGAGAACATTCTGAAATACTACTAAATACCAATTGGAATTTAGTATTTTTATGGAAGGTTATTACTCTTGTTGACAATTATAATTGTCGGCGTTTAATACGTAATAGAGTTTCAAACTTGCCTTAACCTAACCAATCTAAAATAGTGTTTATCAGTATCTAGGAGACACAGGTGACTTACCAACACTTAAAAATTAAACCTATTGCAGGACGTATTGGCGCGAAGATTTTGGAAATTGATTTGAAACAAAATCTCCAAGATGCAATTATTAATGAAAACTGAGTCTGATCATATTATTGGCTTATTGCAGAAAGGAGATGCTTCTGTGTATAACAAACGGGTACCTGTAGCTGTTTAAGTTCAGATGTTAAAATGGGTATTCGGATGAATTTCAATCATAGGATTAGGATGGGTGTTATATGGTCAGAACCGCTTCCACAATGTTACCGTTGGGTACTTTAGCTCCAGATTTTAATTTGCCCGATGTGGTTTCTAACAAGACAGTTTCTTTGGCTGATTTTGCCCATAAGAAGGGTTTGTTAGTCATTTTTTTGAGTCGTCATTGTCCCTTTGTGCAACACATCAAGTTAGAGTTGGCACAATTGGGCAAAGATTATTTACAAAGTAATCTGGGAATAGTAGCAATTAGTGCCAATGATATCAATAGTCATCCCGACGATGCACCGGAGTTTTTAAAAAGCTTCGCCCAAGAATTGGATCTAACTTATCCTCTACTTTTTGATGAAACCCAGAAAACCGCCAAGGACTTTTTTGCCGCTTGTACTCCCGATTTCTTTCTCTTTGATGGTGAGCGCAAACTGAGCTATCGCGGGCAATTAGATGACAGTCGTCCCGGTAATAATGAACCGGTCAATGGGAAGGATTTACGAGCCGCGATCAATGCTGTTTTGTCTGATAGAGAGGTGAACCGAAACCAAAAACCCAGCATTGGTTGCAATATTAAATGGCGTCTTGGAAATGAGCCTGTTTATTTCCAAAACCAAGCGATCGCAGTTTCCTGATTGGATTTAATTTCCTTTACAGGTTAATGTTTTTGGGTTAGACTATTATTGGTAAATTTGTGTTATAGTCACAACTAAAATATAGGTATATTGATTAATCAATATACCTATTTTCTGAAGGGTTACTATTTTTAGCTACCGGTTAAAATAATCATGAGTCAGATACTGAAAGAAGTTCTTACCGCTAATCAGAACTATGCTGAAACATTTGGTGATAAAGGCAATTTACCTTTACCTCCTGCGCGGAGATTTACCATTTTGACCTGTATGGATGACCGTTTAGATCCGGCAAAATTTGCTGGATTAACCGAAGGTGATGCTCATGTAATTCGTAACGCGGGTGGAAGGGTCAGTGATGATGCTATCAGGTCTTTAGTGATTTCATCCCACATTCCGCACCCTAAGCTGTGACAGATCAAAGAGGATTCTGATGTAGTACATAATAACTAAAATTAATTCTAATAGAGACATAGTGTGAGAAAGTAAAGTTTGGTAACAAAAAAGAGAATTGATAACCAAATAAGAAATAATTGATTGCAGAAATGTTGAATGTCGTTACAAAACTTTACATAGTTAGATATAGTACTCCTATCAAAGGTGAAAATGTCAACATCTCATAATATCTTCCATCCAATGAACATAACTGATTTGTTGACACATACAAGCTTGAAGATAGCGGAACTTATCTAACATTTTTTCACCCCATTCATTGGGAACGGATACAAGTTGTAAAATTAGATAAGCGATGAGACTGGCATAAATTTGTATGCCAATGCCATTAACGTTTTTCGTAATTAATTTATCCAATTTTAGGTGCATTTTTAAAAACTTCTATAACAGTTCAACTCCCCACCGTAAACGATAAATATCTCTGATTTCATCATCTGTAACTGCTGCTTCTCCATCTGCAGGTAAATTCGTGACTAAGCGAAATTCTGTTTTCGTTTCTAAATCACAAAAGTTAACTACCCTGTAAGCATAAGCATCACTCGCCGAACCAAATTAGACATCATTGATGAGCCAAATTTGTAATCATGATTATGTCCAAAATTTATCAAATTATCTTCTGGACTTCCCGTTTGACAGTATGCCCAGAAAAAACGTCTTTAATTCCAACAGAGGATATTTTAACCATTGTTTTATGTTTTAAATCCGATTAATATAGGTTTTGTTTTCTTGGCGACAAAAACCACAAGCTTCAGCAACCCCTACCATAATTATTTATTTTGGATAAGTACGGTATGTCAATCGAATTATAGTATTATTGGATTGTTTCATACCTCCACTAAAAAAACAAGTCTTAATGTCAGAATTTTTGCCAAAACTCAATTTTTATCCCCAAAGGATCTGAAAATATGCCAAAGTACGGTTTCATTTCAGTTCATAAATCATTTCGCTAAGTCAATGCTACAAAATTTCAACCTTTTTCATAGTTTCCTTTTGTTTACTACTTCCTTTATTGCTGGTTCACTAAATGCTGTAGCAGGAGGTGGTAGTTTTATTACCTTTCCTACTCTTATATTTGTTGGTATATCCCCAATCACTGCCAATGCCAGCAATAATACTGCTTTATGGATTGCTTCTATGGCTAGTGCAGGTGCCTATAGGCGTAATTTACGCATACCAAAGAAAGAATTTTTAGTTCTATGTGTTACCAGTTTGATTGGGGGAGTAATTGGATCTGTAATTTTGTTATACACATCACCAAATGTTTTTAAAAACTTACTACCCTATCTATTGCTATCAGCGACACTAATTTTCACCTTTAATGATGTATTTCAAAAATGGTTACAGGTGCAAAATCAAAGATCCTTGGATACCCCAACCGCCCCTTTGTGGGTTCTGGTAATTGCTCAACTAGCAATTTCCGTTTACGGTGGTTTTTTTGGTGCAGGTCTGGGGATTTTAATGTTAGCAACTTTAAGTTTTTTAGGTATTAAAAATATTCACTCTATGAATGCTTTTAAAGCCTTTCTCGGTAGTTGTATCAATGGTATTGCCATCTTTCCCTTTATGTATGCTGGAATGATTGCCTGGCATCAAACTATACTAATGGCTATCGGCGGTTCCCTAGGTGGTTACTTGTGTGCTCATTACGCTTATAAGTTGAAACCCAGTTTCGTTAAAACAATTGTTATCGTTACTGGGTTCAGCATGACTATTTACTTTTTTATTCGTAGCTAACATAGTTTTTGTAGTCATCAATACTTGATTAGATCTGATTAATAATGCAGGGTCAGCTCGTGCTGGATCATTTTTAGATCTTGATGATCAAGTATTTTTAGATGCTTGGCACTTGAAAGTTTTAGGATACATTCGTTTTGTAAGATTGGTAGTTCCCTACTTCAAACAGCAAAGTGATGGAAGGATTGTAAATATTATTGGGTTTAATCTTGTAAATAAGTCCCGCATACTTGTTAAACTATTATCCAAGGCATAAGCCAACCAACACTCAACATAAAGACGGCTGTTCAAAACTGGATAATCATTTTTTGGTAACAGTCTGAGGATGTCCTTGACAATCTTGGGGAATGAATTTATGATCATTATCAAATCAATATTTTGATATGGGTTGCCCAAATTTTAATATATTTTGGGCAATTTTTATCACAACTTTCTTAACATTCAACACTTCTGGGTATAATTAACTTACAAGTGCATAAATAAGGTGCAAGCAAGGCACTTTTAATCTACCTTTTTTGAGGCTTTGGTAATATGGCTGATGTGTTAGCTATTGCTGGTAGTCCTGCTCATCCTTCTAGAACATACGGGATTTTAGAGTATGCTACTCAGTTAATTTCTGAACAAGGTTTGGAAACAACTATTATTTCTGTCCGGGATTTGCCTGCTGAGGATTTAGTTTACGGGCGCTATAACAGTCCTGCACTGGAAAAGCCCAAAGAGCTGATACAGCAGGCTAGTGGTATCATAATTGCCACCCCTATTTATAAAGCTGCATACACAGGAGTACTCAAGTCTTTCTTAGACCTATTACCCCAAAAAGCTTTAAGCGGTAAGATACTACTTCCCTTTGCTACTGGTGGTACTATTGCCCATCTCTTAGCAATTGAATATGCTTTAAAACCAGTTTTATCTGAACTGGGTGCTAGGCATATTTTAAGTACAGTATATGCAGTAGATAAGCAAATTCAATTTTCCCAAGAGGGTTCGATTCAATTAGAAGAAGAGCTAGCCCAGAGACTACATGAAAATGTAGGAGAGTTGGTACGACTTGTTAATTCTGTAAAAGTTAATGAACAAAAGTTGTCAGTTTCCTAAAAACTAAAGTGGAGGCAATTAGCTATGATAAGCGGACAAAAAGCAATTTGGAAAAGACTCAGAAGTAGCAAGCTATTTGTTATAGGGTTAGCAATCTTCTCATGTTTATTAATTACTCCTCTGTTGCACTTACCCGCATGGGGAAATGTTACTAACAGCAGGATCCAGTTTGTTAGTCCTAACTGGGTAGCAGAAAATATTAAGTTATATCGTTGAATTTAGCCAATCGGTAAACCTTTCTCAACAAAACGATTTAATGGCTTGTACCAGAACTAAAAAAGGTCAACCATCAGATGATAAAGGCGAAAACCCGTCTAGGACTTGATTAGCAATAGCTTAACGGTTTGGGGGGTGGTTCGCCGCCTCCCTAAGTGGTTATTGTTAGCCCATGAGTAAACTGTGACTGGCACTTTTGATGAAAACATACACTCAACCGGAAAAATTAATTGTGGCGATCGCGCCCATAGGAGTATCAGGAGTGATAGGAGCATTTATTTTTGGGATAGGGATGCAATTAGGTGGAGCTTGTGGTTGTGGCACACTTTACACTATAAGTAGTGGCAATTATACCATGATCATCACAAGAAAATCGCCGAAAGGCACGGAAGCCACTTGGCTTTAGACAGGAAGTGCCATGGTCTGGAGCAACCTCAAGAGCGAGGATATCCCAGTCTTTTTCTTTGGCTAGTTCGTAAATTATCTGTCGAAAAAGTTTAAATCAGTGGTACAACAAATCAGTAGCTAAACTTAAAAGTGATAAACCGCAAGGTTTTTGGTCTAACAGATTAGCTGCTATTACCGAAAAAAGAAACCGACAAATGCGTGATTAGGAATTGATCTTAGCGGAATCAGTATCAATTAACTCATGAGGTTGAACTATTCACTGTCTATGCCATAAAAATCAATATAAGACGCATATCTGGCAATTTCCGGATATTCCTCAGCCGGATACTTATCCGCGATCGCCCGAATTGGTCTTTTAACACCACCAGGAATATTAGCTACTTTTAAACCTAGTGTTTTTACGGCAAATTCTAATTCCTCAATGGCTTCTTCTGGAGTGTTCATGGGAATCCCCGCCACTACTGGCTGTTTAGTTAGATCCCGGTCCCATTTGAATCCTCTGACTTACCAGGTAGATGCTTTGCGGGGAATTATGTTAGTCAACGGTTCCAGTATTTATGGACTTGGGTTAGATTGCGCAATTCTTCTGTTAACATTGATAGGCCTAACCTTTCTCTGTGGAAGACTTTATCCACTGGTAGTCATGTAGTCTGGAGAAAATCCTATGTCTTTGGATAAACCCCCCCAACAATGTGCAGCTAGAGTGATGGAAACCATCCCTCTATTAATGCGGTTTATCCGAAGTGATATGTGCACTCATAGTGCTGATTCCTTAACCATTCCACAACTGCGATCGCTCGCCTTTCTCAAACGTAACCCGGGAACTTCCCTTTCCGCAGTAGCAGAGCATCTTGGTGTTACCTGTGCCACAGCTTCCACAACCATCGAAAGACTGGTACAACGCCATCTGGTACAAAGAACAGATCACCCCCAGGAAAGAAGAAAAATAGTATTAAATCTCACCACACAAGGAAAATCCCTCTTAGAAGAATCTCAGGAAAAAACTCGCCTTCATATTGCCGAAATTATTGAGAGCCTAACCTCGGAAGAACTATTACAAATTGAAACAAGTCTTACTTTGCTAAAAAATGTCTTTGAAAAAACCGAATCTAACCACTGACCATAGTAGCATCCATGACCCATTTGCTGCGCTAAGATTTAGAGACTACCGATTATTTACCATAGGAAGGATTCTGTTATTTACAGGTAACCAAATGCAAACAGTAGCCCTAGGTTGGGAACTGTATGAACGTACCAACTCCCCTCTAGCCCTAGGTATAGTAGGACTGGCACAAGTATTACCAGTTATATTATTAACCTTAATAGCTGGACACGTAGCGGACAAATATAATCGTCAACGCACCACTGTAGTAGCTAGCCTCCTTTTAGCTCTTTGTTCATTGGGATTAGGCATAATCTCTTATACACAGGCACCAGTATTTTTGATTTATATTTGCCTAGTCCTTACTGGTATAGCCAGAGCCTTCCTCAAACCTGCCAGCGATGCCATGATGTGGCAATTAATACCTCCACAAGTATTTACTAATGCTGCCACCTGGGTAAGTGGTAGCTTTCAACTAGCATCAGTAATTGGACCAGCTCTAGGTGGATTTGTTATTGCCATTTTTAATAGTGCCACCCAGGTGTATATACTCACATCAATTGCATCCCTATCATTTCTAATAGCTGTAGTAGCTATGAACCCACCAGAAGGAAATCTCAGTAAAGAGCCAATATCCCTGAGATCCTTAGCAGCGGGGGCAGAATTCATTTGGAAGAATCAAATTATATTAGCTGCTATTACACTAGATCTATTTGCTGTTTTATTTGGTGGTGCAGTAGCACTATTGCCAATATATGCCAAAGACATTTTAAAAGTAGGTCCAGTAGAACTCGGATATTTACAAGCAGCACCGGCCATAGGAGCATTAATTATGGGCGCGGTGCTGATACAACTTCCACCCATTACTAAAACCTGGTCTACCCTACTATGGTCGGTTTTTGGTTTTGGGGTCACAACCATTATTTTTGGCCTATCCAAATGGATGTGGTTATCCCTGCTCATGTTAGCTCTTGGTGGAGGATTAGATACTATTAGCGTAGTCATTCGCCACACCTTAGTACAACTAAAAACCCCGGAAGAATTAAGAGGTCGTGTGGCAGCCATTAATACAGTATTTATAACTGCATCAAATGAACTAGGAGCTTTTGAATCTGGACTAGTAGCTGCTCTAGTAGGACCCATACTTTGCGTAGTTGGTGGAGGAATAGGTACAATTTTAGTAGTTTTAGCAACTATGGTAATTTGGCCCGAACTAAACAAAACATAAGAGAGAGGATAATCATGACCCTTTGGCTAAAAACAAAGATATACCAGCATTTACCAGCATTGAAATCCCGAAACTTTCGACTTTTCTTTACAGGACAAACCATGTCCTTGTCAGGAACATTCATGACCCAGGTGACAATTTCTTGGGTAATCTATGACTTGACCAAATCCTCTTGGTTACTTGGGTTAACAGGATTTTTACAATTTTTGCCCACCGTACTCCTCACCCCATTTTCAGGAGTATTATGCGATCGCTGGAATCAGAAAAAGCTGCTCATACTGGTACAGATTTTAGGCCTAATGGTTTCCACCACCTTGACCACACTGACATTTATTGGTGGTAGTGGTATGTTGCAGGTTTCCTGTGGCAATACAATTATTCAAACACTAGTAGAAGATGATAAACGGGGTAGGGTAATGAGTTTATACTCCTTAGCCATAATTGGCACTTTACCCCTAGGTAACTTGATTGTTGGCAGTTTAGCACAAAACATAGGTGCCCCAAACACAGTTATTGGATGTGGCATTTTTTGTTTGTTAGAATCAATCTGGTTCAATCAACAATTACCTCTGCTTAGAGGTAAAATAAGAGAAACTTTAATTTTGTCTACTTCCACCTTAGAAACTGGAGCTTAGCAATCTTGTAGGGTCTCTCCTTTTTGCTAGATGCTAGGCTAGATGTGAGGTGTTTGAGTGAATTTGCAGTACATGTACTTACCCATTTAATTAATTATGAAAGTGGCAATTTCTAACTTAGGCAATATTCAAAAAGCAGAAATCGAATTAAGTCCGTTCACAGTATTTATTGGTAGAAGTGGTACTGGTAAAAGTTGGACTGCTTATACAATAGCTTCTATAGTGAGT
Organism: Cylindrospermopsis sp. CR12; assembly: GCF_001432185.1. NCBI lineage: Bacteria > Bacillati > Cyanobacteriota > Cyanophyceae > Nostocales > Aphanizomenonaceae > Cylindrospermopsis > Cylindrospermopsis sp. CR12. The sequence continues at coordinate 50,331 of NZ_LMVE01000135.1, forward strand.
AACTATGGTTTTAAGTCTTATCTACAAATATATGAGGACAAAATTAAACGGGAACAGTATAATTTAGAATATGATGTTTTGGAAGAAAGTATTCAGGAGTTTTTAGAATCGGGCAGTTGTCAGATAAATCTGGTCAACTTTGCACAGAAGTTTGCAGAAAAGTATGTTAATGATCTTGCTAAAATGTCCCCTAATTGGTTATCAAAATTTCTGGGAACATCCAGGCTAAATTTTAATAATCTGGAAGTTAAATTTTCTATTAATGAATTAAAACAAGACTTAGTAACCAGAATCAGGCAAATTTCATTTCAGCAAGAGATGAACTATGGGAACCAAGGGTTGCAAGTTTTTAAGCAACAGGATGAAGAAGAGATATATTTTTATCAGGTTTACGAGGGTAATAGAGATAGTTTAAAAGATAGCTTAAAACTTCCTCCATTACTAATCAGAGACTTATTTTTAAAAACTATACTGGGAATAATCCATGAATGTTTCTATGCTGATGTTCATATCTTTCCCACTGAAAGAACAGCATATATAGGATTTCCTTTTTCTGTGAATTTAAGCAAGCTGATGGAGCTAGAAATGGAGAAGACAATTTCACCAGAGGAACAAAAACCTATCATGGAAAACCTCATGAAATTCAAAAGATCAAAAAGATCGAGAAGTGGTATTATTGACAGTCTAACATCTGTCATAGCAAGTGCTGTAATAAAAACAGATCAAGAGAGAGATGAAGAAGCAGAAAAAGACCCACAGATAAAAAAATATATCGACTTGGCGAATTTTTTACAAGAAAATATTCTGTCTGGCCATGTTAAGTTTAATTCATCACCATTGGTAAATGAAATTATTTTTGAGCCAATCCCAGACGTGAAATTAGAAATGCACATTACCTCATCTATGATTAAAGAATTGACACCTCTGTACTTGTGCTTACGTTACTTGGCAAAACCTAATGAATTATTAGTGATTGATGAACCGGAAATGAATTTACATCCTGCAGCACAGGTGGAAATTACCGAGTTTTTGGCTATGCTGGTGAATGCAGGAATTAAAGTCCTAATTACCACTCACAGTCCCTATATAGTCAATCATATCTCTAATTTAATTAAAGCTGCCAACTATGAGAACAAAGATACCATAAAAGAAAAATTTTATTTGGAAAGAACCGATGCTTTTATTGCACAGAAAAATGTTTCAATATATTTATTTGAAGATGGAACAGCCAAAAACATATTGCATGAAAATGGGCAAATAGACTGGGATACTTTTGCCGATGTTTCTGACGATGTCGGTCATATTTTGTTCTAGTTATATTTTAGTAAAAGCGTTATTTTATTAGAAAGGTGTAATTTCCAGATGCTTTTTGACTATTTACTATTATCAGGTTGTTTACTGCCAAATAGATATAGCTATTCAGAAAATGGAGTTAAGATAGAATTGCAACCCCAGAGTGGCGAGTTAATTTTGTTATTTCATATAGATGATCAATCAAATAGAGATTGTAAATTCAGAAGAGTTTTGGAATTGGATAATCAGGGTATGAAAATGTGTGATTTGATAGTATTTTACGCTAAGGATTCAACAAGAAATATATGTTTTATAGAATTAAAAGGTAGAGATATTGAAACCGCAATACAGCAGATAAATAATACATACAAGTACTTTCATGCCAAGCTAAATCAATCCAATGCATGTAATCTAGTGCCAGAGGTTAATACCAAAGCTTGTATTGTATCCAGAGCTTGTGTGCCAATAAAACCCCTAGATTCCTATACATCATATAAAGAATTGAAATATAACTTTGGAAAGGAAAACATTTCTATTAGTAAGTCTTCAAGTTTAGATAGGTTTTTACGAGGTTTAAATTATGAACCTAAAGGTAAAAAAAATAGGAAATAATCAAAGCCTATTTAAACAAAATATGTAAAATATAGCGATATGCGATTGAATGAGATACAAGCTGACGTGGTAAGCAGACGAGTTAACTAGAAAATTGGAATCTGGTCCCAAATACATCTCTTAGCAATAGAATATACTTTAAAACCACCTTAGAAACTGGAGCTTAGCAATCTTGTAGGTTGGGTTGAGGGACGAAACCCAACAAACTCCAATGTGGACTACAAGCAATTCACCAATGTCGCAGATTGGATTGAGGACCAACCATCTGGGATGATTATATGATTATAGGTGTAGACTTCTCTTAGGTTTTGGAACCACACTTGGGTAATTAGAACTCTAAATCTCATAGTACCAAATATCTTCTTGATGGACAATAATTCGATTAAGAGATTTTCTCTCAATGACTTTTTCCTGTTCTAATTGTCCTAGTAAGCGGGTGACAGTAACCCGACTAGAACTGATCAACCCAGCCAAATCTTCATGAGTTAACCGCATATCAATTAAACGTCCTTGTTCTACCTGAGAACCGAATTTTCTCGACAACCACACTAGTAATTGAATTAACATTGTTTCGACCTTTTTATTACCGCGAATTACCATTAATTCCTCTGCTTGCTCAATGTGCTTAAGCCAATCAGTTTTTGATTGATTCCAGTCCTGGGCAAATACCAAGCTTGCTTCTACGTTAGTTAAACATTGTGCTTGATAAGGTTTTATTCTTGTCAGGGACTGACCGACTATATCCCCCGCACCCCATAACCCCAGTGCTATCATTGTTCCATCTTCCAAATATGTATTAGTCATAACAAAACCGCTATTTATTTGCCAAAGATGACTATTATCTAATGGTAAAAGCGATCGCCGAGTAAAGTACCTTTGATGATCGTTAGCAGATAATTGACTTAAATCTGTAGATGATGGCATTATTACTTATATTACAATTAGTCGATTGAGTAATCGTAGTATATATTAAATTAGGATCCAAAAGATAGATTTTTAAGTTTTTCGCTCTGGGTAGACAAAAATACGAAAAACCGATAGAGTTATGATATTTCAGTGTCATAAATGAGAAAGCAACTAGTTTCGCATAAAAACCCATAAACAAATCAATGAACAATAGTATTTTAAACACCGACGGAAATAGTCAAAGTTACGGACTTTTAGAACTGTCTGCCAAAGTGGAGTACGCACTGTTAGCACTGTTAGAGCTAGCTATTAATCACGGGAAGAAAGTTACTCTAACGATCAACGACATTGCTGCCAAACAACCGATACCAGAGCGTTACTTAGAGCAGATTCTCACCCAATTACGACGTGCGGGAGTAGTGCAAAGCCAGCGGGGGTCAAAAGGGGGTTTTTTGTTGGTGCGTGAACCTTGGGAGATAAGCTTGCTAGAGATAGTTTCTTTAATAGAAGGGGAAAGGAATGAAAAGAGAAATGCCAACGTTTTGACCATAGAGAAAACCCTAGTGTGGGAAATTTGGGAGCGGGCCAACACAGCTTCAGTAGAAGTGCTAGGTCGCTACACCTTGCAGGACTTGTGTCAAGAAAGGGAAATAAGATCACAAGAAAATCCTATGTACTATATTTAGACTATACAAAACAAGTATAATAATATATACCATAGACAAGAATAAACGTATCAATTGTTTATAAGGGCTGCAATATGATAAGGTACGCGGGTATATTGATATCCTCAATTGGAATTAACTGCGGATCGCATCACAGTGTAATCTAGGTTGGATTTTCTCAACCCAAGGTGAGTTTAACCATGAGTTAGGGGTAATTCTTCCCGTGGGTTTGTTGGGTTTCGTATTAAACTCAACCTTGTATATTCAGAGAAGTGGTAGGCCATCCCAAAGTGGGTCTGGACACCAGTCAGAGTAAGGGACTAAAAGCGATCGCATCTTACAGGTTACTATTGTAACATTTGTCCTAGTACAGTGTTTTTTTGCAGATGGGCGATTGCGAAGCACTCCTCATAGGCGATCGCTCTTACACAGTCTGTTTTCTAGACTTTACCATTTTGCTAATGTTTTAAGTTGCTATATTTATATATAGATTTTGTGGTATACTGGTGTGCTAGTAATCCACTATAAACTTTATACTTGATGCCTATTGGGTATTTTGAATCTCATGCGATCGCCAGTAGTAGTGTTAATAAAAACAGTGGTTCGGATAGTTTTTTCATCTCATCTAGAACCTGGCTGGATTTGTTCTCTAAAATCTCTAATAAACGACTGACATTAGAAAATTTAAATGTTACATTATATTGTTGGTTCTACAATATTGACTATTATTCTATAAATCCTCTATAATAGGGGGATTCCAGGATTTATTTTAAATTTTATTAACCAAGTATATTTAAAAAGTAAAGTAATACAAATGACACTAAAACTAGTAATTAACGAAGGAACTGCGAAGGTCAAGAAAAAACGCTGGAATGCCTATTATTTCGTCGGGAACCTCGCAGCCTTGTGGGGTAAGGGTTTCAGCCATTATTTTGAGGGTAGTGGAGGTGAAAAAGAGAGAAATTTTGCTGACCTTCGCAAAGTGGGTCTAGACACCAGTCAGGGCAAGGGCTTAAAATGGAGGGACCCGCTTCCCTCTGGGAAGTGGAATCAATGGAAACCACTACTATCAACTCTAGTAACTCTTAAATTTAATATATTACCCGCTTCCCTCTGGGAAGTGGAATCAATGGAAACTTGCATTTTTTGAGGCTGTAGAACTTATAAGCGAATTGTTACCCGCTTCCCTCTGGGAAGTGGAATCAATGGAAACTACTAAGGTAGCCGCGCGGCTACCTTTATCCCCTTACCCGCTTCCCTCTGGGAAGTGGAATCAATGGAAACTTTTTATTACCAGTACAATTATTATAGACAAAAAACCCGCTTCCCTCTGGGAAGTGGAATCAATGGAAACAATTTAAGGCTGATGCCACAAAAGTTGCTGGAGATATACCCGCTTCCCTCTGGGAAGTGGAATCAATGGAAACGGTTCAAGGTTATGAAGAAAGAAGACTTGGTGGTTTCACCCGCTTCCCTCTGGGAAGTGGAATCAATGGAAACAATCCTATGCCTTGCCTAGAAGAGACTTTAATGGCGCTTAAAACCCGCTTCCCTCTGGGAAGTGGAATCAATGGAAACTCTCCTGAGCGATGGCTTCAATGATTGTGTTGTAGTAACCCGCTTCCCTCTGGGAAGTGGAATCAATGGAAACTTGCAGTGGAGTACCTCGTGGTACTTCGCTGCTGCATACCCGCTTCCCTCTGGGAAGTGGAATCAATGGAAACCTGTAGCCCAGGCAAGATTCCCGATGTTTAAAGCAGTGTAGACCCGCTTCCCTCTGGGAAGTGGAATCAATGGAAACAGGGGCCACTTTGGAATATCTTCAGAAAGTGGCCCACCCGCTTCCCTCTGGGAAGTGGAATCAATGGAAACAGGGCTAGGATTAAAAGAAAATAGCGGTAACAACCAACCCGCTTCCCTCTGGGAAGTGGAATCAATGGAAACAACCGCTTAACCCTGACAAGCTGAAACCTAGTCGGATAACCCGCTTCCCTCTGGGAAGTGGAATCAATGGAAACCTTAAACAGAGTATATTAAAGGTGGAGTATAGTTAATATACCCGCTTCCCTCTGGGAAGTGGAATCAATGGAAACTTCGGTGGTTTTCATTTCTCTTGGCTCCTGGTTTTTTTACCCGCTTCCCTCTGGGAAGTGGAATCAATGGAAACATGAAGACACCCCGTCTTCTAGAAAGTGGGAATACGGACCCGCTTCCCTCTGGGAAGTGGAATCAATGGAAACGCAAAATGGCCAAGGTGTCTTGATCCAACTAAGAAGACCCGCTTCCCTCTGGGAAGTGGAATCAATGGAAACAACCCCACAAGCGAGGTAATCCTCGCCTGTGTAAAACCTACAATCAAAACAACCCGCTTCCCTCTGGGAAGTGGAATCAATGGAAACACGTCATCGACGTGTGGGGGGTTTAGTAATACCTCACCCGCTTCCCTCTGGGAAGTGGAATCAATGGAAACTGGGTTTGTGATGTTTTCGTAAACCGTGCCACCCACAGTGGACCCGCTTCCCTCTGGGAAGTGGAATCAATGGAAACTTAGAAATGTGGAATTGGGGGTTACAGTCCAAACCAACCCGCTTCCCTCTGGGAAGTGGAATCAATGGAAACCACTATCAGTTTCCTGCTCGCAGAATCCAGTTGCACACCCGCTTCCCTCTGGGAAGTGGAATCAATGGAAACAACCTCTGCATAGCAGAGTTGCTAACCGAGGGGTTAGCATTACCCGCTTCCCTCTGGGAAGTGGAATCAATGGAAACTAAATACGTCCTCTATGTTTTGATCCCTATTTTTATTACCCGCTTCCCTCTGGGAAGTGGAATCAATGGAAACAGATAGAGCGCCAGGGGCCGGGGTAGACACAGAGAGAACCCGCTTCCCTCTGGGAAGTGGAATCAATGGAAACTAGCTGGTCTTGGAATGAGACGTGTTGAAGCAGTAAAACCCGCTTCCCTCTGGGAAGTGGAATCAATGGAAACCCTGAAAAAATATTAGACAACCACCAAAAATTGCGTACCCGCTTCCCTCTGGGAAGTGGAATCAATGGAAACTAGATTCTAAAGTCCAAAATGTTTCAGATTTACTAACCCGCTTCCCTCTGGGAAGTGGAATCAATGGAAACGTGGGGGGAGTGGGAGAGGTGGAAGGGGATGCAGAAGCACCCGCTTCCCTCTGGGAAGTGGAATCAATGGAAACCATATAGATCTACGTCAAGTAGAGCATCCAAATCAACCCGCTTCCCTCTGGGAAGTGGAATCAATGGAAACAATAGAGTAGACCTCACTCGCTGGGGACACTGATTGAATAGAAACATGTATAAACCAATGACAATGTTAAACTATTGAATCTTGGTAATATTACACACAAAATAATATGGAAGTTATTTACATTTTTTTTATAGTAATAGTAATAGTAGTCCTTATAATCCAAGTCGCCATAGTGAGATGGGTGTTCAGAATTAATCATATTGTGATGATATTGGAAAGAATAGTAGCTCACCTTGAAGATATCAAGAAGCAGAATAACATACTAATAAGACACCAAAATGAGATGCTGGAGTTGCTTGACACTGATTTGGAAAGAATAGTAGCTCACCTTGAAAATATCAAGAAGCAGAATAACATACTAATAAGGCACCAAAATGAGATGCTGGAGTTGCTTGACACTGATGCAGAAAGTTAGTGCCAAATGTAGCATTATTGGCAAAGTGCTGACATTAGCGGGAGTCTCGACAACAGCAGTTTCATCGATCACCATTGATCGTAGTCTCATGAAATACTAGGGTTTATCACTAGTTGGGGAGACTAAGGAGCAAGGATATTTTAAGCTATAATTCTTGTATATCACACATCTTGTCTGATCGTTGTTATTCAGGACAGTTATCCTACAAACTACTTCCCTCAAAAGAAGTGGAACTAATTAATGGAAAGATCTAAGTGGTTGAGGTAGGCGATCGCGAAGCACTCGCTACGCGAAATCGCATTGGTATTTTTAATAGAATACAATTTCTGCTGTTATTAAATAGGAGATCGCACTTAACAGATTTTACTTGTAGCTTTATACCGACACAGTAGTTCGGATAGGTTTTGCATATAGTTGGTTTCTGCTGTCGCAAA
>NZ_LMVE01000136.1:0-2898 GCF_001432185.1 Cylindrospermopsis sp. CR12
AGGGAGTGCTGCGCGATCGCCCATAGAGAATGCTTAGCAATCGCCCTCCAAATATCCCCACCCCCTTGAAATAACTGATTTATCCTTTGACGAAAAACGTTTACCGTCAATGTTTTCCCAAATGGGAACCGAATATGAAATGCACCTAGATGAGAGCGATCGCCCATTGAGAATGTAATGCGATCTCCCAAAGGGAGTGCTGCGCAATCGCCCCTCAACACATTCAGGTTTTTCCCTTGAGAAGAAGGTGCGGAGAATTATTAAATGCGATCTCGCGAGTGCGAGTGCTTCGCAATCGCACGTTGCAAGATCTCACTACTAACTTATGAATGGAACTTGAATAAAGATAAAACTTGTTGAACTTAAATATCTTACTCATTACCCTGAGGTTATTTTTATTATTTGCTCCTTCGTGGATAAGAAAAGTCATGTATAATTTACCTCGATAATTTGGTTACGGATTTAAGACAATGAAAAAATTTCTCACATTAGCGCTGATACTGATTTTGTTTCTTGTTTCCTCTTTTAGCCTTGGCACTAGTCCTAGTTATGCTTATAGCCAGTCTGACCTAGACAGACTTTTAAACACTGGTGAATGTCGAAATTGTGACCTCACTGGTGCTGATCTCTCAGATGCTAACCTTATGAAGGCTGACCTTATGGGTGCTGACCTCTCTGGTGCTAACTTTAGGGGTGCTAACCTTAACGGTGCTAACCTTATGGGTGTTTACTTCGAAGGATCTAGCCTTTTGCGTGCTGACCTCGAAGGTGCTGACATGAGAGGTGCTCACATAGGAAAGAAACGGGTTTACCGTCTTAAGATTAATTGGAAAGCTAACTGACCTTTCTGGTGCTTACCTCGAAGGAGCTAACTTTAGGGGTGCTAAGTTTACGGGTGCTCGACTTGACCCTGATTGGGAATTTCTCCTATATGAGAAATAGAAAAAACTGATTGGGCACTTGAAAACGCACCTTCCAAAAGCTAACCCATAAGCTAAGTAGGGAGGCACAATTATTTATAGGATGGGTCGAGTAACGAGACCCATGGGGTTTCATAGTTCAACCCATCCTATGTTAATCTTATATTTAATCCTACTGACCCACTTAACCACTAACAGATAATCCTATCCCATTATTTATATCCATAATTAAATGTCCATAAATAAAATGTGGCAATCGCTCTTTTCATTCCCATGATCCGACCAACCATTAAACAATAACCATAAACCCAAAACTATTGGAATAACTGGATTGTCACTTGACGGAAAACGTTTTCCGTCAATCTTTTACCAACCGGGAACCGAACATGAAACGTCCCTAGATGAGAGCGATCGCCTGTATGGAGTGCAATGCGATCGCCCATCTCCAGTTTTAGGTTTTTCCATTCAGAAGGGAGGTGGGGGAATTTCTAATTGCGATCTCCCGTAGGGAGTGCTTCGCGATCGCCTCTCAACACATTCAGAATTTTCCCTTGAGAAGAAACACGGGGAACCCTGAATGCAATTGCCTGTATCGAGTGCTTCGCGATCGCCCAAAGGGAGTGCTGCGCAATCGCCCTTCAGCATGTTCAAGTTTTTCCCTTCAGAAGGAATCGGGGGATAATCACTAAGAGGGTTCGCCTGTATGGAGTGCAATGCAATCTCCCCTCTCCACATTCAGATTTTTCCCTTGAGAAGAATCTGAGGTGCGATCGCCTGTCCTCATGTTCAGTATTTTCCATTGAGAAGGAAGTAGAGACGATTCCCACAAGCGATCGCCCGGCAAATATCCTAAAAGCATTGAAATAACTGATTTATCTTTTGACGGAAAACGTTTTCCGTCACTATTTAACATAGATTTGGAAACGTCATATATCAGGCGATCGCATCGAGACCCACAAAAAACGTGCGATCGCTTGGTAGAAAAAATATTTAAATGGGATAAACCTCAGAGCATGAGTAGCTGCACTTTTATCTTTAGTCAAACGAGATCACCCACCCAAAAACCATACTGTACCTGTATACAAATAATAAATGCCTGTAAGCATTAAAGCTACACTGCCTAGTTGAATAATAGTTTCTGAATGTTGTAACAACTTCCTACTCTGTTTAACTAAACCTGTAAAGAGACTGGCTAGAAAAATCAAAATTGTATATCCTAAAGCATAGCTGACCATGGTAAGTGTACCTAAAACTTGAGAACCAGTAGCAGCAGCTGCTGCTAACACTGCAAATAACACCGGACTAGCACAGGGAGAACTCACCAGAGCAAAGGTTAGACCTACACTGTATGGACCTGTATTAGGAAGTTTTAAGTCTATCTGGGGGAGGTAAATTTTAATTACTCCTATTAACCATAGTCCCATCACTGCCATAATTAAGCCAACTACTATGTTGATATAACCTCGGTATTCTATGATTACCATTCCAGCAAAGGATGAAACCAAACCAAATAGACTTAAAATGGTAACACTACCTAGCACAAATAAACCGGCCTGACTAAAAGCATCCCAACGGGATGTTATTTTTAGGGTGCCAATATAACTCAGATTAACCGGAAGTAGGGCAAGAATACAGGGAGAAATGCTGGCTAATAATCCACCAATAAATGCCAGAGGTAGTAAAACAAAGGGGTTGGCTGTGTTCTGTTTTTCAAACCACTTTTGATAAAGGTTCTCTGCAACGGAAATTATTCTTTCTAAGGGTTCACTAATGACTGAACCTAGGGTAATAACAAGAATTAAAGCTACTAGTCCTAATGCTATATATAACAGCATCTTCCGGGATTTTTTAAGGATATATATAGGCTTTTTCCCCCTTGGTACTTTTTCTATTTCGCTCATAATAATGTCCTCAAATTGTTTAGTTGCTTTATCCGTCAAATCCCTAATCCTTACCCTTATCTCTGGGAAATTGCAGA